>JALSHK010000472.1 GCA_026982275.1 Paracoccaceae bacterium
GGATTCGGCAATCGCGGCAATCATAGCATCGCATCCACAAGCCGTGCTGCGCCGTGGCGATAAGGGTCCACGCAGGGCAGGCCGAGCCTGGCTTCCAGCGCTTGCAAATAGGTGCCGGCCTCGGCCTCCGGCATTTTGGCGGTGTTGACAGATACCCCGATCACCTTGCAATCAGGGTTTACCACCTGCGCGAGGCGCAGGGCCATATCGCGCAAATCTTCCAATGAAGGCAGCGGATAATCGGGCAGGCCGCGCATGTGGCTGCGGGTTGGCTCATGCGCCAGTATAAGCGCATCGGGCTGGCCGCCATGGATCAGCGCCATGGTCACGCCGGAATAGCTGGCATGGAACAGGCTGCCCTGGCCCTCGATGATATCCCAGTGATCCGCATCATTATCGGGCGTCAGATATTCCACCGCACCGGCCATGAAATCGGCCACTACCGCATCGAGCGGGATGCCGCCGCCGGTGATCAGAATACCGGTCTGGCCGGTAGCGCGAAAGGTGGCTTTCAGCCCGCGCGCGTGCATTTCGCGCTCCAGCGCGATCGCGGTATACATCTTGCCGACCGAGCAATCCGTGCCCACAGCCAATACCCGTTTGCCGCTGCGCTTTTTGCCATTGGCAATCGGATAGGCGATCGTGGGAATGCGCACATCATGCAGGGTGCGGCCATGCATTTGCGCCGCTGCCACCAGCGTGCCCTCGTCGGATAGCAGATTATGCAGGCCCGAAGCGATATCCAGCCCCGCCACCAGCGCGGCTTCCAGCGCAGTGAGCCACGCCTCCGAGATATGCCCGCCGCGATTGGCCACCCCGATCACCACGGTTTTTATGCCCGCTGCGGCGGCTTCTTCCATGGTCATATCCGGCAGGCCCATATCGGCATTGCAGCCCGGCAGGCGAAATTGCGCCCTGGCATAATCAGGCCGCCAATCCTTGATACCTTGTGCGACTTTGGCAGCGAGCGGATCCGCCGCATCGCCTAAAAACAGGATGTATGGGGATTCTATCATGGTCTATCTCCGGCTTGACGTTATGAACGCCAAATAACCGTGCCGAAGCGGGAATTTATGCCTGATTTTGCAATAATTCAGTAAAATACGCGGCATAATTGCATGAAACAGCCAAATCCTGCAAGGATCCGCGAATATGGCTAGCGAAGCAGGGCAACCGGTGCGTTTTCATCGACCACAAAATCCTTGGCAGGGCCATTGGTGACATCGGTGTGGCGCTTGTATTCATAGCGCATGATCTCCCCTTCCGGCTCGGAATGGATCACAAGACAGGTGGCCAGATGCCGGGCACCATCATAGATATCGACAAAGCCGCGCAAATGCGGCGCGACATCCCGCTCCATTTCAAAGCCGTCTTCCGTCACCTGCAAAAGCGGATAGACCTCGTCTCCGACATGCAGACGAAGACGGTTTTTCTTGCGCTGTGCCTGCTTGCGCGCCCGATCAAGACCATCGAGAACTTCGCGGGATAGAAATGCGTCCATGGGGTTTCCTCCTGAAGCGAGCTTCGCATCTTTTGCTTAATAGCGGGTGAATGCCGCATTGCCGACCATATTATAGGGGCAATAATTAATTCTGTCAGTAGAATATTTGTGATCGAAGCCCCCGCCCGTAAAACCCGAAGCCGTATTATCCGGGCTGGCTGGGGCGGGATTGTTGCTTGCTGTTGAGATGCGAGACCAGAGCGGCCAGATCTTTCGCCTCCACCGGAGACTGCATCACGGAATGGACATTCGGCATCAGCTCGAAAATAGAGCCGTCTGAGAAAAAGCTGGTGGAATTCACGGTAATAACCGAGGCTTTCGGCAAGCGATAGGCTGCAAAATCGGCCACCGCTATGGCACCACCATCGGGAAGGACCATCTCGAGAATCAAGGCATCAAAGCTCTGGGCCCGGATTTGAATGAGCGCTTCGGTCTGGGAATGAACCAGCGTGACTTCCACCCCTTCTCGCTCCAGAAAAGCGGCCCAAAGCGCGCCTAGCTCGGCATTGTGTTGTGCGATTAATACCCGCAAGGTAGCCCCCGGATCCTGATATAATAGTTGATATGCGGAACTTCATAGCCAAAATAGACTTGTGCATTGGCAGGCCGCTTATTACCCATGCCCTTAATAAGAAATTTACAACAATACTAGCCCAGTTGCCAACACAATCATACTTTTAAGCAAAAAATCACCTACTGAATAGGACATTATGACACATATCACCCTAATAGTTGTATCATTGATTATTGATTCCCTATTGGGAGAGCCAAAGTGGCTGTGGTTAAAGGTGCGACATCCGATTGTGCTTATGGGGGCAATGATCGGATATCTGGATCGTAAGCTGAATATAGGAAAATACCGGCGAATCAAAGGGGTGCTTGCGCTGGCGGCGATGCTGGTGGCCATCATCGGTTTGGGCTGGCTATTGGCTGCGGTGCCGGATCGCGGGCTGCTGGAGCTGCTCGGCGCAGCGATTCTTATTGGGCATCGCTCGTTGGTGCAGCATGTTTCGGACGTTGCCGGCGGGCTGGAGCGGGGAATCCCGGCGGGCCAAACGGCTGTGGCAAAAATCGTTGGCCGCGATGTATCGGCGCTGGACGAGGCCGGAGTTTCGAGGGCGGCAATTGAAAGCGCGGCGGAGAATTTTTCGGACGGGGTTGTGGCACCGGTTTTCTGGTTTGTGCTTTTTGGCTTACCGGGGATCTTGGCCTATAAGCTGGTGAATACCGCCGATAGCATGATCGGCTATCGCACCGAGAAATACGAACAATTCGGCTGGGCAGCGGCGCGCCTGGACGATGTGATGAACTATATCCCGGCACGGATATCGGCAGGGCTGATCCTGCTGGCCGCCGGTGACCGGCGCACGCTTGAGATTATTGCCAAGGATGCGGGCCATCATCGCTCGCCCAATGCGGGCTGGCCCGAAGCGGCCATGGCGGGGGCGCTGGATGTGGCGCTGTCGGGACCCCGCATATATCACGCAAAGCGGGTGGAATACCCGTTTGTCAACGAGAATGGCAGGCATGAAATCGGCCGGAAGCAGATCCGGCAATCGGTTCGGGTTTTGTGGCAAAGCTGGGCGGTGATGCTCGGCGGATTAATGATCGCATTGATCTGGCTTTGGCTTTAACGCTTGCAAAAGGCGGAAAATGGGGTTTTCTTGCTTAAGTCCTTTTTGAACAACAGGAAACTCCCATGACCGATATTGTTATTCTTGACGGGGTCCGCACGGCCATTGGCGGCTTTGGCGGCGCATTGGCCGGCACGCCCCCCGGCCAGAGCGCGGCGCATGTATCGCGTGAAGCTTTGAGGCGCGCCGGCGTGGAGCCAGCCCGGATCGGCCATGTGGTGTTTGGCCATGTGATCAATACCGAGCCGCGCGATATGTATCTCTCCCGCGTGGCGGCGATCGAGGCCGGTATTCCCGAGGCAACCCCCGCGATGAATGTAAACCGGCTATGTGGCTCGGGGGCGCAGGCGCTGGTTTCGGCGGCGCAATCCCTGATGCTGGGCGACGCGGATTTTGCGCTGGCAGGCGGGGCGGAAGCCATGAGCCGCGCGCCGTATATTCTGCCGCAAGCCCGCTGGGGGCAAAAAATGGGCGATATGCAGGCGGTAGATATGATGCTGGCCACGCTGCATTGCCCCTTTGGCACCGGCCATATGGGGATCACGGCCGAAAATGTGGCGGCGAAATACGGCATTAGCCGCGAAGCGCAGGATGCTTTTGCACTGGAAAGCCAGGCGCGGGCGGCGCGGGCGATCGAGGCCGGATATTTCACCAGCCAGATCGCGCCGATCGAGGTGCGCAAGGGGCGCAAGACCGAGGTTTTCGAAATAGACGAGCACCCAAAGCGCACCAGCCTAGAGGCGCTTTCGGGGCTGCGCGCCGCCTTCCAGAAAGACGGCACGGTGACGGCGGGCAATGCCTCGGGGATCAATGACGGCGCAGCCGCGCTGGTATTGGGCACAGCAAAAGCGGCAAAAGACGCGGGGCTGCGGCCCAAGGCGCGCATTCTGGGCTATGCCCATGCGGGGGTGGATCCGGCGCTGATGGGCATCGGTCCGGTTCCGGCGGTGCAAAACCTGCTGGCGCGCACCGGGCTGAAGGCCTCCGATTTTGCGGTGATCGAGAGCAACGAGGCTTTTGCCGCGCAGGCCTGCGCGGTATCCCGAGAGCTGGGGCTGGATCCGGCACGGGTCAACCCCAATGGCGGCGCGATTGCGCTGGGCCATCCGGTGGGGGCGACGGGGGCGATCATTACCCTTAAGGCGATTTACGAGCTGGAGCGCATTGGCGGCGGCAGGGGGCTGATCACCATGTGCATCGGTGGCGGTCAGGGGATCGCGCTGGCGATTGAAGTTTAGCCTTTCGTCAAGCGCCTGCCGAGCGAAGCGAGGCCACGGCGCCGCAGCCCATTTTTGCCACTTGTTGCAAAAATGCCGCCGATAGGCGGGCCGCTTGGCGTATGCGTGGGCCATCCGTCAATTTTGGCGCTGCATCACCGGAAATGTCGTATCCATTCGCTTCGATAGCTGTTAGAGCGATAAAAAAGGGCCTGATCGCCCGCCACATATAATATCAGGAGCCAATCATGCCCGCAGTTTTATCCGATGTTGATCCCGACGGCCTGCAAGAATTCTCGGTGGTATTTACCGATCGCTCGCTCAATCATATGTCGGCCAGCTTTCAGCAGGTGATGCGCGATATTTCTGATACGCTCAAGGGCGTTTACAAGGCCGAGGCCGTCGTCGTAGTGCCCGGTGGCGGCACTTACGGCATGGAGGCCGTCGCACGGCAATTTGCCAGCGATCAAAGGGCGCTGGTCATTCGAAATGGCTGGTTTTCCTATCGCTGGACCCAGATTTTCGAGGCCGGCAATATCCCCTCGGAGCATACGGTGCTAAAGGCGCGCCAAACCGGCAATGCCGCCACCGCCCCCTTTTCCCCTGTGGCGATCGAGGAAGCCGTGGCGCGGATCAAGGCCGACCGCCCCGCGCTGGTATTTGCCCCGCATGTCGAGACCTCCAGCGGCATGATCCTGCCCGATGATTATATCAAGGCGCTGGCCGATGCCGCGCATGAGGTCGGGGGCCTGATGGTGCTGGATTGCATCGCCTCGGGCACGATCTGGGTGGATATGGCGGCCACGGGTGTGGATATTCTGATCTCGGCGCCGCAAAAGGGCTGGAGCAGCTCGCCCGCCGCCGCTCTGGTGATGCTGTCCAAAGCCGCGCTGGAGCGGATGGAAGAAACCACCTCCAGCAGCTTTGCCTGCAATCTCAAAACATGGCATAATATCATGCAGGCCTATGTGAATGGTGGCCATGCCTATCATGCCACCTTGCCAACCGACGCGCTGAAAGCCTTTCGCGATGCAATGCAGGAAACCGGGGCGCTGGGCTGGGAGAATATCAAGGCTGCACAGCAAGAGCTTGGCGACCGCGTGCGCGCGGCGCTGAAATCGCGCGGCATTGCCTCGGTGGCGGCGGCAGGCTTTGAAGCGCCCGGCGTGGTGGTGAGCTATACCGATGATGCCGAGATCAAATCGGGCAGGAAATTCGCGGCCCTAGGCATGCAGATCGCGGCCGGCGTGCCGCTGCAATGCGATGAACCGGAGGGGTTCAGCACCTTCCGGCTCGGGCTGTTCGGACTGGATAAACTGGCGGATATTGATGGCACGGTGGCGCGGCTGGAAACGGCGCTCGATCAGGTATTTTAAAGCAGAACAGTCCGACCCGATTATCGCCGCCGCACGGTTGGCTGACGCTCTGCCTTGCGATGCGGGTATTGCTGTGTATCCGAATCCTCACGGCGCACATTCGAGCTATAGCTGTAATGCGCGCCATCCGAAGGCGCGCGCCCGGCCTTTGGCCGGCGCGTAATGCGCGCCACGATCAGCGCACTTACGGCCAAAACAACCCCGACACCGATAAAGACCGTCCCAAAACCCCATAGCGCAAACCAGTTATTCACCCTGAGGTTTTGCGGATCCCGAATATCATAAAGGATGCCTACCTGATCACCGACGCGATAATTATAGCTTGATGACGACAAAAACGTAGGCCCGCTACGCTTGGTGCCGTTATGATCTATAAAGGCAATGATGGGCTGATAGCTTGTCGAGCCATCGCTATACCTGGCGGAAACGCTCATAACCGTTCCGGTAGTAACCACAGCATTTGTACTAAAATCATAGCTGGAATAGCCGAAAAGCCCGCCGATACCACTAATAACAAAGGCCAGAAATGCCAATATAAAAACCGGAACGCGTGTAGGTTTCATCGGTTTGATTCTCAAAATGGGCCTCGATTTCGTAATTGTATCAGCAAATATTGGCAGCGCCTGAATTTACCGGCCCAACCACAGCTCTCCGGTGTTGGATACAGAACCTGCGCCTGTCTGTCGAACGGAAAGTCGCCCAGATGGAAACGTGGAGCAGCCCTAAAGCGGGGCAGATCCAATATTGCTTGGGAGGTCTCTGCATTATTTTGTAGGCGTTCCAGAGGCGCAGGTCAATCCTAACCCTCCAGACTCCCCATCAACTCCCGCCATTCCCCCGCACTCATCCCGCTGGTCTCCTGCGTCACCTTCTCACCTTTCAGCATCCGGCGCAGCACCTCCATGCCTTTTCCGGAGAATTGCGCGCCGCCCATGCGGTAGTCTTCAAAGGCACCATATGCTGCTGGCACCCAGTCGGCCACGACCTTGCAAATAGCGTCGGCATAGACGCGGATCTCGTATTGGGCGTGGGCATCGGCGCGCAGGCGCAGGAAGTGGAAGAGGTTGTGCAGGTCGACCTTCCAATACCATTGGGTATAGATATTCATCGGCAGGTTCATCCGCGCCAGCTCGCGCGCAAGGCCGGATTGACCCTCATCCGAGATCATTTCCTCGTAGTGGTCATAGGCCTGGTTGCAGTCCCGCTTCAGAATATCCAGCACGCGGGCGGCTTCCTCGCCCTCCAGCAGCGCGCCGCGGCCCTGGTTATTGACAACCGATTGCGCGTTCAAATGCTCGGGGGCCGGAATGTAGAACTCGCGATCAAGAATCGAATAGCGGGCGGAGTATTCATTCACATTCGCCGTGCGGTGCCGGATCCATTGCCGCGCCACAAATACCGGCAGCTTGACGTGCAGTTTGATCTCGCACATCTCGAACGGGGTGGAGTGCCAGTGGCGCATCAAATAGCGGATCAGGCCGGCATCATTGCTGACCGCCTTGGTGCCCTTGCCATAGCTCACCCGCGCCGCCTGGCAGATGGCGCTATCGTCCCCCATATAATCAATCACCCGCACAAAGCCGTGGTCGAGAACCTCATGGGCGGTGTAGAGGTGCTGCTCCATGCCCGGCGCAGTGGCGCGCAGGGTTTCGTGGCGCTCGGCCCGCTGGGCTTTGATTTCGGCTTGTTGCGCATTGGTGATCGGCATGGGGTCGTCCTTTAGCATAGGGATTCGCCGACCACTATATATTGAAGGTCCCACTGTGGGAACCGCCATATCAGGTGGAATATATCGCTTTCACCTTTTTCAACACCACCTGCCGCGCTGCGGGATCCATCGTGCGAACGGGGCCGATATAGGTGGTTTTGAGCTTGGAAAACCCTACAAAACCGAGAATTTGGCGGTTGAGGGTTTTTACCCAACCATTCCCCAGAATCCATTTAAGATACCAAGCGGGTGAATCTGACGTGATCAGCAAATGCGGTGTTTTGCCCTTTAATAGCCCCACGGGGCTATTGCCTTCATATCGATAGGCAAAATCGGGTAGCAAGCTACGGTCAAACAAAGCCTTGAGCTTGGCAGGCGGACCGCCCCACCACAGCGGGTGCGCAATGACCAAGGTATCACACCATTTTAGTGCGTCTTGAAAGCGCTTTATGTCAGGCTCAACTGGCATGTCTTTTTCAAGATCTTGGCTGAAATCCATTTCAGATATATGGAAGGTTTTTGCATTTTTATCCACGCCAACTCCGATAGTTTCGCATAGCTCGCGGCTCAGTGAATTTTTGGAAGGATGACCGTTTAGTATTAAAAGTTTATTCATGATTTGCCTTTCTTGACCGTGGTCACGTTATGTAATCATATTTTGACCGTGGTCAAGTAGTATGTTAAACATACGTATGAAATACGCACAAACCAGAAGCCGGAAATTGCAGGAACAGATATTATCTGCTGCCCATAGTTTACTCCTTTCGCAAGGTTTTGAATCCACTACCGTTGCTGACATTGCTAAAAAGGCCGGGGTGTCAAAGGCCAGCGTTTTTGCGCATTTTGGAGATAAATCCAATTTGTTGATTGCTGTCGGCATAGAAGGAATAAGGGCCTTAAACCGGAAAAATGCTGATACAGTATTAGAATTTTACACGCCTTGGTTTGAGTTTTTGATCAACTATCCCGATTTCTCAAGGCTTTTTCTTGACCAATCCAGCCTTACACATGGCCCATGGTCTGAGCGTTTTATTGATAGCTGCCGCGCCCAAGAAGAAGCCGTTGTTGCGCTCATCGAGCGGCAAACCCCTCATAAAGATGCTGCATTTCTTGCCCGAGGCGCTCAGGCGTTTTTTTATCAAGCCGTGATTTATAGAAATGCAGGCTGGATAAAATCAAATAAAGACGCCCTGAAAACACTAGATTCACAGCTGCAAAACTGGATTGGCGCATGTTAGCGGTTACGCTATTACAAACTTATCAATCGAGCGCTGTTCGGGTGACTTTATGCGGGAAAAGTTGCCTCGCGCGCTGGCGGAATTCATCATGTTTGGCCTCAAAATGGCGTGGGCCTG
>JALSHK010000473.1 GCA_026982275.1 Paracoccaceae bacterium
TCCGTGGTGAATTCATCCGAGAGCGCGAGGCGCTTCAGGTGGCGATTGACGAAGCTTATGATGCTGGCTTGCTTGGCAAAAACGCCGCGGATTCCGGTTGGGATTTTGATCTTTACCTCGTGCATGGCGCAGGGGCCTATATTTGCGGCGAGGAAACCGCGCTGCTTGAAAGCCTTGAAGGGCGCAAGGGCATGCCGCGCATGAAGCCGCCATTTCCGGCCGGTGTCGGGCTTTATGGCTCGCCCACGACCGTGAATAACGTGGAAAGCATCGCGGTGGTGCCAACGATTTTGCGCCGTGGCGCGAGCTGGTTTGCCGGCATGGGGCGGCCCAATAATGCGGGCACCAAGCTGTTTGGCATTTCGGGCCATGTGGTCAGCCCTTGTGTGGTGGAAGAAGAAATGTCTATCCCGCTGCGTGAATTGCTCGATAAGCATTGCGGCGGGGTTCGTGGCGGCTGGAAAAACCTGAAAGCGGTCATTCCGGGTGGATCATCCGTGCCGCTATTGCCTGCGGATATCTGCAATGATGCGATTATGGATTTTGACTGGCTGCGCGAGCAGCGCTCCGGCCTTGGCACGGCGGCGGTGATCGTGATGGATCAAAGCACCGATGTGATCAAAGCCATCTGGCGGCTGAGCAAATTTTACAAGCATGAAAGCTGTGGCCAATGCACGCCTTGTCGCGAAGGCACCGGCTGGATGATGCGGGTTATGGATCGCCTCGTGACGGGCGAAGCGGAGATCGAGGAAATCGATATGCTGCTGGATGTCACAAAACAGGTCGAGGGGCATACGATTTGTGCCCTTGGCGACGCAGCTGCATGGCCCATTCAGGGCCTTGTGCGGCATTTCAGAAACGAGATCGAGGACCGGATCAAATACAAGAAATCCGGCCGTGTAAGCTCGATAGCAGCGGAGTAAAGAGTATGAGAAAAAGAACGTTATTTTCGGTGGGTGGTTTTATGGTTCTGGCGGCCTGTGCCACCGGAGAATTGCCCGGATTTTCTCTCGGGCGCACCGGCGTGGGCATTGACAGTTATTTTGCCACCAATGTTGGCCGTTTGGCCGGGCATGCGGAGGCGATTGCCTCGCTCTGCCCGACCCTGAGCTATAATGCCGCCGAGCTGGAGCTGAATCGCGTGGCAATTTGCGAGGGCGAAGGCGCGGCCGGGGATTGCAGCCTGCCCGGGCTGGAGGCTTCCAAAGAGGCTTCCTTTACCGAAACCATTGCCAGCCTGCAGGGCAAAACACCCGAGACTATCTGCGCGGATGCGCGGGCCGAGGCGGCAGGCTCCCCCCCGCTGGCGGATTATTTTAACGAGATATGAGGCAGGAAATCGAATACTTCGGGCCGTGTGGCCCGGGGTTTTCTTCGGATTTGGCAGGCAGAAGCCCTGCTGGACCCCGAGAAAATCAGGGCTTGGCCCGATAAAATACCAACCACTACGCAGCAATGCGCCATATATTGCAGGAACCTGCCCATGACCAACCTAAAGAAAATCGTGATCGACGGAAACGAGATCGAGGTAGACGGCGCGATGACCATCCTGCAGGCGGCCGAAGTGGCGGGCATTGAAATCCCGCGTTTTTGCTACCACGAGCGCCTGAGCATCGCGGGCAATTGCCGGATGTGTCTGGTCGAGGTTGTCGGCGGCCCGCCCAAGCCCGCGGCGAGCTGCGCCATGCAGGTGCGCGATCTGCGCCCCGGCCCCGAAGGCCAGCCGCCGGTGGTGAAAACCAGATCCCCGATGGTGAAAAAGGCGCGCGAAGGGGTGATGGAATTCATGCTGCTCAATCATCCGCTGGATTGCCCGATCTGCGATCAGGGCGGCGAATGTGATCTTCAGGATCAGGCGATGGCTTACGGCGTTGATTTTTCCCGCTCGCGCGAGGCCAAGCGCTCGGTGACCGATCTTGATCTCGGGCCATTGGTTTCGACCACCATGACCCGCTGCATTTCCTGCACCCGCTGCGTGCGCTTCACCACCGAGGTGGCGGGCATTACCGTAATGGGCCAGACAGGGCGCGGTGAGGATGCGGAGATCACCACCTATCTTGACCAAACCCTGAACAGCAATCTGCAAGGCAATATCATTGACCTTTGCCCCGTGGGCGCGCTGACCAGCAAGCCCTATGCCTTTAGCGCGCGGCCATGGGAGCTGCGCAAAACCGAGAGCATTGATGTGATGGATGCGCTTGGCAGCAATATCCGGGTGGATTGCAAGGGCCGCGAAGTGATGCGGATTGTGCCGCGCAACCATGACGGGGTGAACGAGGAATGGATTTCCGACAAGACCCGCTTTATCTGGGATGGTCTGCGCCGCCAGCGGCTCGATACCCCTTATGTGCGCATCAACGGCAAGCTCAAGCCCGCCAGCTGGGACGAGGCGATGGCGGCGATCGTCGATGCGGTGGATGGTAAAAAGGTGGCGGCGATTGCCGGTGATCTGGCCGGCGTCGAGGCGATGTATGCCCTGAAGGGCTTGATCGGTGGCGCGGGTGGCAATGTGGAATGTCGGGTCGATGGCGCTTATCTGCCGATCGGGGATCGTGGTGGCTATGTCGGCACCGCGAGCATTGCCGATATTGATAACGCCCAGATGATCCAGCTGATCGGCACCAACCCGCGCGACGAAGCGCCGGTGCTGAATGCGCGGATCCGCGGCGCATGGCTGCGCGGCGCGGATATCGGGCTGGTTGGCGAAAAGGCCGATCTTACCTATGATTACGCCCATATCGGAGAAGGTCGCGAGGCGCTGGAAATGCTGGCGAACAAGGATATAGGTGCGGCCAGGGATATGAATACGGTCGTGATTATCGGGCAGGGCGCGTTGCAAGGCAAAGACGGCGAAGCGGTGCTGGAAGCGGCGAAAAAGCTGTGCGAAAATACCAATTCGAAATTCATGGTGCTGCATATGGCAGCGGCCCGCGTGGGCGGCATGGATATCGGCTTTGCCACCGAGGGCGGCATGATCAATGCGCTCGATGGCGCGGAAGTGATCTATAATATGGGCGCGGACGAGCTGGATATCGATGCGGGACCATTTGTGGTTTACCAGGGGTCGCACGGGGATCGGGGCGCGCATCGGGCCGATGTGATCCTGCCAAGCGCGGCCTATACCGAGGAATCCGCGATATTCGTCAATACCGAAGGGCGGCCACAAATGGCCAACCGCGCCGGCTTTCCGCCCGGCGATGCCCGCGAGGGCTGGGCGATTATTCGTGCGCTTTCCGGCGCGCTGGGGGCGGCGCTGCCTTATAACAACCTTGGCGAGCTGCGCGCGGCGATGTTTGCCGAATTTCCGCATTTGGCGGCGCTGGATACGGTGCCGGAAAATGAATGGAAAGCGGCCGCGCCCAAAGGGCTGGGCAAAGGCGCATTCAACAACCCGATTTCCGACTTTTACCTGACAAATCCGATTGCGCGCGCCTCGGCAGTTATGGCAGAAGTCAGTCAGAGCGCTTTGAGCGCAAAAATGGCGGCGGAGTAGGCCCATGGAATTCATGACAGACTTTTTCGGCTTCTATTTCGGCACCTTTCTGGTGATATTGGGCCAATCCCTGCTGGTGATTGTGCTGGTTTTGGTGGCGCTGGCCTTCCTGATGTATGCCGACCGTAAGATCTGGGCTGCGGTGCAAATGCGCAAGGGGCCGAATATGGTTGGCGTGTTTGGGCTGCTGCAAAGCTTTGCGGATTTTATCAAATATATCGTCAAGGAAGTGGTGGTGCCGGCGGGGGCCGACAAGCCGGTATTTTTCCTCGCGCCGATGGTTACGTTTATTCTGGCCGTGGTGGCTTGGGCGGTGATTCCGTTTAATGATGGCTGGGTGGTTTCGGATCTCAATGTCGGGATTTTGTATATCTTTGCCATTGGCTCGCTGGAGGTTTATGGCGTGATCATGGGCGGCTGGGCGTCCAACTCCAAATACCCGTTTCTTGGTTCGTTGCGCTCGGCAGCACAGATGATCTCTTACGAGGTTTCGATCGGTTTTATCATTGTGGGTGTGCTGATCAGCACCGGCAGTTTGAATCTGAGCGCGATTGTGAATGCGCAGGCCGGATATGGGGCGCTGAGCTGGTATTGGCTGCCGCACCTGCCGATGGTGGCGCTGTTTTTCATCTCGGCTCTGGCCGAGACCAATCGTCCGCCATTTGATCTGCCCGAGGCCGAGGCCGAGCTTGTGGCAGGCTATCAGGTGGAATATTCCGCCACGCCTTTCTTGCTGTTCATGATCGGCGAGCTGATGGCGGTGGTGCTGATGACGGCGCTGATCTCGATCCTGTTCTTTGGCGGCTGGCTGTCGCCCGTTAGCTGGCTGCCCGATGGCATCCATTGGCTGATTCTGAAAATGGCCTTCTGGTTCTTTATGTTTGCCATGGCCAAGGCCTTGGTGCCGCGCTACCGCTATGACCAGCTTATGCGCCTTGGCTGGAAGGTGTTTTTGCCGATATCGCTCGGCTGGGTAGTATTTGTGGCGGCGGCTGCGCAATTTGAATGGTTCGGCGGGTTTTATATTCGCTGGGCAATAGGGGGCTGATATGACCGTAACCGTAAATAAAGTCATCAAGCGGTTTTTGCTGGCGGATTTTTTTAGCGCCTTTGGCACGGGGATGAAATATTTCTTCCGCCCGAAAGCCACGCTGAACTACCCGCATGAAAAAGGGCCGCTTTCCCCGCGCTTTCGTGGCGAGCATGCGCTGCGCCGCTACCCCAACGGCGAGGAGCGCTGCATTGCCTGCAAGCTCTGCGAGGCGATCTGCCCGGCGCAGGCGATCACCATTGATGCCGAGCCGCGCGATGATGGCTCTCGCCGCACCACACGCTATGATATCGACATGACCAAATGCATTTTCTGCGGCTTCTGCCAGGAGGCTTGCCCGGTGGATGCGATTGTTGAAGGACCGAATTTTGAATATGCGACCGAAACCCGCGAGGAGCTTTTCTATGACAAGGAAAAGCTCTTGGAAAACGGCGCGCGCTGGGAGGCGGAGATCGCCATGAATATCCAGCTAGACGCCCCTTATCGCTAGGGATTTGAAAGGAATATTACGATGGTCATAGCGACCCTTGCTTTTTATCTGTTTTCCGCGGTGGCGGTGGTGGCGGGCCTGATGGTGGTGCTGTCACGCAATCCTGTGCATGCGGTTTTGTGGCTGATCCTGACATTCTTTAGCGCGGCGGGGCTGTTTGTGATCCTCGGGGCCGAATTTGTGGCGATGCTTCTGGTCATTGTTTATGTTGGCGCGGTGGCGGTTTTGTTCCTGTTTGTGGTGATGATGCTGGATGTGGATTTCACCGAGCTTAAATCGGGCATGTCCAAATATGTGCGCATCGGCAGCCTGATCGGGCTGGTTATTCTGGTGGAGCTGGTGATCGCCACCAGCGCATGGGTGGTGGCCGATAGCGCGCCGGATATGCGCGCCGCAATCACCCCGGCGCTTGACGAGATGGAAAACACCGTGGCGATCGGCTCCATTCTTTATACGCAATATGTATATCTGTTTCAGGCGGCGGGGCTGGTTTTGCTGGTGGCGATGATTGGCGCGATTGTGCTGACCATGCGGCACAGAAAAGATGTGAAGCGACAGGATATCGTGGGCCAGATTTACCGCGACGCGGATAAGGCTGTGGAAATGAAAGATGTAAAACCGGGGCAGGGGCTATGAGCATAGGCATTGAACACTATCTGACCGTGGCAGCGATGCTGTTTGTGATCGGCATTTTCGGGATATTCCTGAACCGCAAAAACATCATTGTTATTCTGATGTCGATCGAGCTGATGCTGCTTGCGGTGAATATCAACATGGTGGCGTTTTCCAGCTATATGGGAGATCTCGCGGGGCAGATATTCACGCTGTTCATCCTGACCGTCGCGGCGGCAGAGGCGGCGATCGGCCTGGCCATTCTGGTGGTATTTTATCGCAACCGTGGCTCGATTGATGTTTCCGACGTCAACGTGATGAAGGGGTAGAGACATGCCAGAGCTAATTCTTTTCGGCCCACTGATCGGTGCCCTGATCGCCGGTTTTGGCTGGCGCATCATCGGTGAGCGCGCGGCGCAAAACCTCACCACCGGTATCCTGATTTTTGTGGCGGTGCTAAGCTGGATCGTGTTTTTTCAAAGCTACGAGGAAGCCGAGACCATCACTATTCTGCGCTGGATCGATAGCGGTTCGCTCAGTGTTGACTGGTCGATCCGGATGGACCGTCTGACCCAGATCATGCTGGTGGTGGTGACCACGGTTTCGGCCTTGGTGCATGTCTATTCGCTGGGCTATATGAAGGATGATCCGCAATGGAACGAGGGCGAAAGCTACAAGCCCCGCTTTTTTGCCTATCTGTCGTTTTTCACCTTTTCGATGCTGGCGCTGGTAACCTCTGACAATCTGTTACAGATGTTCTTTGGCTGGGAGGGGGTGGGCGTTGCCTCTTATCTTTTGATCGGGTTTTACTATAAAAAACCAAGCGCCAATGCGGCGGCGATGAAGGCGTTTATCGTCAATCGTATCGGTGATTTTGGCTTTGCGCTAGGTATTTTCGGGCTGTTTTACATGACGGACAGCGTTAATTTCAGCGTGATTTTCGAGAGTGGCGAAGCACTTTCCCTAGAGAGCTTCAGCTTTTTGGGCATGGAGCTGAACGCGGTCGAGATTCTGGCATTCCTGCTGTTTATCGGCGCCATGGGCAAATCGGCGCAGCTGTTTTTGCACACATGGCTGCCCGATGCGATGGAAGGGCCAACGCCGGTTTCGGCGCTGATCCATGCCGCAACCATGGTTACGGCCGGTGTATTCCTTGTGGCGCGGATGTCGCCGATCTTTGAATTTGCATCCGGCACGCTGGTATTTGTGACGGTGCTCGGGGCAAGCACCGCCTTTGTGGCGGCCACGATTGCGCTGGTGCAAAACGATATCAAACGGGTGATCGCCTATTCCACCATGAGCCAGCTTGGTTATATGTTTGCCGCAGCCGGTGTGGGTGCGTATCAGGTGGCGATGTTCCACCTGTTTACCCACGCTTTTTTCAAGGCGCTGTTATTCTTGGGCGCGGGTTCGGTCATCACCGCGATGCATCACGAGCAGGATATGCGCAATTACGGCGGGCTGCGCCACAAAATCCCCAAAACCTTCTGGGCGATGATGCTCGGCACGCTGGCAATCACCGGCGTTGGCATCCCGCTTACCTTTATCGGCTTTGCCGGTTTCTTCTCCAAAGACGCGATTGTCGAGGTTACCTATGCGGCCGGCACGGCGGCGGGCAGCTACGCCTTCTGGATGCTGGTAATCGCGGCGCTGATGACCTCGTTTTATAGCTGGCGTCTGATGTTCATGACGTTTTACGGCGCGCCCAAGGGCGATATGCACACCCATGATCACGCCCATGAAAGCCCGCTTGTGATGCTGGTGCCGCTGGCGGTTCTGTCTCTTGGCGCGATCCTGGCCGGGGTGCTGGGCAAAGGTGTGTTTTTTGGCGAAGCGGTTTTTGAATGGTTTGGTGAATCCGTGTATATGGGGGCGCAAAACGGCGTGATCGAGGCGGCGCACGAGGTGCCGAAATGGGTGAAGGTTTCGCCGTTTGTCGCCATGATCCTCGGCTTTTTAACCGCCTATCTGTTTTATGTCGCGCGGCCAGCCATTCCGGCGGCGCTGGTGAAGCGCAATCAGGGGCTTTATCACTTCCTGCTCAATAAATGGTATTTTGACGAGCTTTATGACTTGTTATTCGTGAAGCCCTCGCTGAAGCTTGGCCGTTTCCTTTGGAAAAAGGGCGATGGTACGGTGATCGATGGCGGGCTTAATGGCATGGCCATGGGTATTATCCCCTGGCTCACCCGTCTCGCGGGGCGCTGGCAATCAGGCTATGTATTCACTTATGCGCTGGCGATGATCCTCGGGATCGGCGTATTGATCACTTGGTTTATTTTCACACGAGGGACGCTCTAAAATGGATAACCTACTTTCTCTGGTTACGTTTTTCCCCTTGCTCGGGGCGGCGGTGCTGCTGGTGTTTTCGCGTGGCGAAGACGAAATGACCCTGCGCAATGCGAAATGGGTGGCCTTGGGTGTAACGATTGTGACCTTCCTCGCCAGCCTGGCCATTCTCGGGCAGTTTGACGCGTCAAATCCGGATTTCCAGATGGTGGAAACTGCGAGCTGGATCGCGGGGCTGAATTATAAAATGGGCGTGGACGGTATTTCGATCCTATTTGTCATGCTGACCACGTTTTTGATGCCGATCGTGATCGGTGCCAGCTGGAAGGTGGAAAAACGGGTCAAGGAATATATGATCGCGTTCCTGATCCTCGAAACGCTGATGCTCGGCGTGTTCATGTCGCTGGACCTGATCCTGTTTTATGTGTTTTTCGAGGCGGGGCTTATCCCGATGTTCCTGATCATCGGCATCTGGGGCGGCAAGGATCGCATCTATGCATCGTTCAAATTCTTCCTTTACACCTTGCTTGGCTCGGTTTTGATGCTGATCGCGATGATCGCCATGTGGTATGATGCCGGCACCACCGACATCCCGACCCTGATGAAACACACCTTCAGTTCCGATACCTTCACCCTGCTCGGTGTCAGCATTGTCGGCGGGGCGCAAACCCTAATGTTCCTGGCGTTTTTCGCCAGCTTTGCCGTCAAGCTGCCGATGTGGCCTTTGCATACATGGCTGCCGGATGCCCATGTTCAGGCCCCGACGGCGGGGTCGATTGTGCTGGCGGCGATTCTGCTC
>JALSHK010000474.1 GCA_026982275.1 Paracoccaceae bacterium
GCGCATCCATATCCTCGTGATACCACGCGATGGTTTCATTGGTAATACTGCGAATATCGCGGCCGGTTTCTGCTGCCTTGGCGTTGATCTTGTCATCGACATCGGTGAGATTGCGCACATAGGTCACATGATTCGCGCCGTAAACATGGCGCAGCAGCCAATAAAGCACATCAAACACCACCACGGGGCGGGCATTGCCGATATGGGCGCGGTCATAAACCGTGGGGCCGCAGACATACATGCGCACATTATCCGCATCAATCGGCGCAAAATCCTGTTTGCTTCGGGTCTTGGTATTGTAAAGTTTGATCATTGGCTTTCCAGACACGGTTCTTCCCGCGACAGGCCTAGCATTTCATCAAAGATTTGGAAACAAAAGAACCCGCCGCCGAGCGATTGTCAGCAGATAATTGAAATATATTTCGGGCAGGGGGCAAAAGTCATGGTCGCCAAATGCCATATCGGGCCGAAAAATTCAATTTATTTATTTCAAATCCCGAATTTAGCGGATTGGAAATACCGGCTTGCTAATTTTGCAATAGAAAAAAGCAAGGATTGATAACATGGCAAGTTCAAGTCGTTCAAGCGAGGCGTCTACGGCTTCTGGAGCATCAATACCGGAGTCTGATGAAAGCGTATCCGGCGCCAGCGGTGCCTCCGCGCCAGAGGCTTCCGGTGCCAGCCAGCCCTCCGGCAGTAGTGCGCCCTCCGGCAGTAGTGCGCCTTCCGGAAGTAGTGGACCTTCCGGCAGTAGTGCGCCTACAGGCCCTTCCGGTCCCAGCGGGCCTGATCCCGAATGCTTTGCCCGTGGCACCCTGATCCTGACCGACAAGGGCGAGGTTCCTGTGCAGGATTTGGTAGCAGGAGGCAGGGTCTGGACTGAATCCCGGGGCTTTCAGCCTTTGCGCCGGATTTTCTCGCAGCGGGTGGCGGCGGCCGGCGATTTTGCCCCGATCCTTTTTCAGGCCGGCGCGCTGGGCGGGGCTCGGGATTTGCGGGTATCTCCGCAGCACAGAATGCTGATCTCGGGGCCGCATGTGGAGCTGATATTCGGGGTTCCCAAGGCCCTGGTTGCGGCCAAAGACCTGATAAATGACCGCAATATCCGGCGCGATACCTCCATGACGAAGGTCGAATATTTCCACATCATGTTTGATCGTCACGAGATTGTAAAAGCCGGGGGGCTGCTTTCGGAAAGCTATTATCCGCTGGCCGGCAATGCGCAATCATTTGCCGAGCCACAGCGCCGCGAATTTCAAGCGCTATTTCCCGAGCCTTACGCCGGGGGCCTCGACAGCGGCATCGTCTATCCGGCGCTATTGGCGCATGAGGTGGGCCTGATCAAGCTTGGCTAGAAGTGCTTTCGCAGCGGTTTTGGCGGGGCCTGCACCGCGCCAAAGCGAAATATCTTCTTGATTCGCCGCCCGATCCTTTTGGTTCGTGGCGCAAAGAATATCCACAATCCGGAAAACGAAAATATCACCATGGCAACGGCGGTAATGTCGGCCAGCCATGTGCCTAATCCGTTATTGAGCCAGCCACGCACATGCAGCCACTTGAATACGGATTTCCAGTAGATTTTTCGATCCAGCACCGCGCCATCGGGGGCATAGGTCACCCGCATGAAATTTGATTTGGAGTAATAATGGCCGGTATCTTGGGTGATCATGACCTTTCCGGAATCCTTTTTGAAGGAAAACACATCAAACCCGTGATAGCTATCTTCCTTGACGCTCAAGATATCTTCGTCGGGCCAGATAGATTGGGCAATGATCAGTGCATCGGTCATGGTCGGCGGCTGCGGGTTTGGCCACTCGGAAAACGCGGATTCATCATATTCGAATTGTTCAATCCAATCCAGCACGAATGATTTGTGATTCAGGTAAAGGCCGGTGAGACCAATCACAAATATCCACGGAAATACAATAATGCCCAGCCACCCGTGGGTGACCCGAAAGAATTTTTGCAGCTTGGCTTTGGTTGAGGCTTTCATGGATCGGCTTTCCGGCTTTCGGGCGGTAAAATGCGCCGCCCAGTTGATTCGTTGTTGCCCGAATTAAGCCAAAGCGATTAATAATGCCAATAAACGGAAGTTATAAAGCGAAAAAACGCTGGAAATCCGCGCTATTTCGGGGCCATGCGTATGGCGGCATCCAGCCGGATCACCTCGCCATTCAGCATCTGGTTTTCCACGATGTGGCAAATCAGGGCCGCAAATTCGGCTGGCGTGCCAAGCCGCGATGGAAAGGGGGCCTGCGCGCCAAGGCGATCCTGAACATCTTGTGGCAAGCCTTCCAGCATCGGTGTCAAAAACAAACCTGGCGCAATTCCCATCACCCGCACGCCGCTGCGCGCCAGATCCCGCGCCATCGGCAGGGTCATGGCCGCCACACCGCCCTTGGAGGCGGCATAGGCGACTTGCCCGATCTGCCCCTCATAGGCGGCCACACTTGCGGTATTAATGATAACCCCGCGCGTGCCGTCCGGCCCCTGCGCCACCGCTTGCATCATTTTTGCTGCGCATTGGGAGGCCAGATTGAATGTGCCGATCAAATTCACAGAAATTGCCTTGGAAAACAGGGCAAAATCATGGGCCTGCCCGTCTCGGTCCACCGTTTTGGCCGCAGGGGCGATGCCGGCGCAATTCACGCAAATCTGCGGAGAAAGCGACTCCAATCCCTTGGCGACAGAAACCGGATCGGATACATCGACCCGACAAAACAATCCGCCAATTTCAGCCGCCACGGCCATGCCCCGCGCCTCGTCCAAATCAAAAATCACCACCTCGGCACCGGCCTTGGCCAAAGCCCGTGCGCTGGCTTCCCCGAGGCCAGAGGCTCCGCCGCTAATAACAGCCTGTGTTCCGGCAATCTGCATCGCTAAATCCTTTCAATCGCGATGGCGGTGCCTTCGCCGCCACCAATGCAAATTGCGGCCACGCCCTTTTGCAGCCCGCGCCGCTCCAGCGCATACAAAAGCGTCACGATGATCCGCGCGCCCGAAGCCCCGATCGGATGGCCGAGCGCCGTCGCCCCGCCATTTACATTCACGATATCGCGGTCCAGCCCCATTTCGGTCATGAAGGCCATCGGCACCACGGCAAAAGCCTCGTTGATCTCCCAAAGGTCCACATCGGAGGCAGACCAGCCGATCCGCGCCAGCAGATTTTGCGCCGCAGGAACCGGCGCAGTGGTAAACCATCCCGGCGCTTGCGCATGGCTGCTATGGCCAAGGATGCGGGCCAAGGGTTGTAGCCCGCGCGCGCGTGCCTCGCTTTCCCGCATCAATACCAGCGCCGCTGCCCCGTCGGAAATCGAGCTGGCATTGGCTGCGGTCACCGTTCCATCGGGTTTGAAGGCCGGGCGCAGGTTCGGGATTTTTTCGGGCCGGGCATTGCCGGGTTGTTCATCCAGCGAAATCGTCACCTCTCCTTTGCGGGTCTTTATCATCACGGGTGTAATCTCGGCCTCAAACGCGCCGGAGTCGATTGCCTTTACCGCATTATCGAGCGATTGCAGCGCATAGGCATCCTGATCCTCACGGCTGAAATGATATTTTTCGGCACAATCCTCGGCAAAACTGCCCATCAGGCGGCCTTTGTCATAGGCATCCTCCAGCCCGTCGAGGAACATGTGGTCGATTACCTGCCCATGGCCGATCCGCGCGCCGCCGCGCATCTTGGGCAGCAGGTAGGGCGCATTGCTCATGCTTTCCATGCCGCCTGCGATCAGCACATCACCATTGCCCGCCATTAGCTGGTCATAGGCCGTCATGGTGGTTTTCATACCCGAGCCGCACATTTTATTGAGTGTGGTTGCCGGCACATTCTCGCCCAGCCCCGCTGCAAACCCCGCTTGCCTCGCGGGAGCCTGCCCCAGGCCCGCCGGCAAAACGCAGCCCATCAGCAGCTCGCTGACCTGATCCGCCGCAAGGCTTGCGGCCTTCAGCGCTGCCTTGATTGCCGCGCCGCCAAGCTCGGGTGCGGTCGCGCCAGATAGCGCCCCTTGAAATCCGCCCATCGGGGTGCGGGCCGCGCCTACAATAACAACCGGATCTGACATGAGGTATCCTTTTATTAACTGACCATGTGTTCAGTTATAACGGAGGCTTCAGGATTGTCACCCCGGAATCGTCCTGCGCCCGCCGAGCGAAGCGAGGCCATGGCGCCGCAGCCCATTTTTGCCACTTGTTGCAAAAATGCCGCCGTCTGGCGGTTGTCGCATATACTCTTGACGCTGCCTATCTGCTGAATCGAGCCCTCCCGCCCGTCGGGCCATGATTTGCAAGCAAATCAGACCCTCCCGTTGGGCGTGGCCTCGCTTCGCTCGGCGGGTGCTTGCCGTCTACATGCAGGCCCAGCCAAAAAACGGGGCACCTGTTGGTACCCCGTTAAGATTTCGTTTTTCGGCCTACATAGCCGTCGGTGCCAGCACTTGTTTCATCAGCTTGTCATCCCATTCGCCTTCAACTTTTACATGGCCAACAGCGCCCAAAAGCACTGCTTCAATCAGGTTATGGGTGACATAGGCATAGATGCCGGGCTGCTTGAAGGTATAGATTGCCGCGCCGGCAGAGCCACCGCGGATAAACCATGTCTCGATGCCCAATGCCGGTGGATTATCAAAGCCGCCGGTTTCCCAGACATAATCGCCATGACCGCCGATCAGGTGTGGGCGGGAATCGCGGTTGGCTTGATTATGCACAAACATCACGGTCTCGCCGACATTGGCGGTCATCGCGTTTTCGCCCGCCAGCGCGCCTTGCGCCCCGTTGAATACCACATGGGTTGGCACCAGGGTGCGCATCGCCCTTAGCGAGTCGGTAAAGTCTTCCATGGCGCTATCGTAGTGCCGGTATTGGCCATAATCATCCTTCGGAATGTAAAAATCCTGCTCGCCGATATAGTAAATCCGGTCATAGCGGATTGGCGCGCCGTCTTTATCCTTTAGCCCGTCGCGCGGTAGCACCATAATTGCCCCGTTCATGCCATGCACCACATGGTAAGGGATCATCACCCCGCCCGGCGCACAGTGATAGGTAAACGTGCCGGCTTTTACCGCCCGAAAGCGCAGCACCACCTTTTCGCCCGGCTGCACATATGTCAGCCCCGCACCGCCCAATGCGCCGGTGGCGGCGTGAAAATCGATATTATGTTCAAGCTGGTTATCGGGGTGGCTTTTCAGGGTCAGCTCGATGTAATCGCCCTGATGGCACACGATCAGCGGGCCGGGCACCGTGCCCTCGTAGGTGAAGGCCCAAATGGTGGTGCCGTCATGGTCGATCTCGATTTTTTTCTCGATGATCGTCATTTCGACCTCGACAATTTTTGGCCCGCCGGTTGCGACCTGTTCATGCTCGGGGGCATGCGGTGGAGGCACCAGTTTTTGCCGAATGCGAGGTAAGGAGGCGATATCCACCTCGTCGGTGGCAAGGCCAAGAGGATTTATCGCTGCGGCTTCGGATTGCGCTGCGGCCGGCGTGATCAGGGTTGATCCTGCCAATGCGACAGAGCCAATGGCTCCGGCGGCCATAAAGGCGCGGCGTTCGGGGTTTTTGGGTGGTTCGGTTATGAGAGGTTTCATGGTTCTGTCCTCGAAGCGGCAACCGGCAATCTGGAATACGCGGGGTATCCGTGTGTCCATCCGATTGCTCGCCGCCAGCCTATACCCCGGACACGCTTCCTGAATTGACTTGCATCAATTGGCCAGCAAAAACAGCCGGTTATTGATATGGATCAATAGATTTTGCCGATTTTTCGGGGCCGGTTATTCGCGCCGGTAAATGGCTTCCTGCATGCCGCGTTCGCGATAGGGGGTGATGCTGAAATGCGCGCGGTAGCATTTGGAAAAATGCGAGGGCGAGGCAAAACCGCTGGCGAGCGCCACATTGATCACCGACATTTCGGTCTGCATCAACAGGCTTCGCGCTTTTTGTAATCGCAGCTCCATGTAATACCGCTTGGGGGAGCGGTTCAGAAAGCGCCGGAACAGCCGCTCCAGTTGGCGCGTGGACATTCCGGCTTGCGCGGCAAGTGCAGGCGGGGAAATCGGATCTTCCAGATTGGCCTCCATCATTTTGATCACGCCTGAAAGCTTGGGATGGCGCACGCCGATGCGTGCGGGAATGCTCAGGCGTTGCTCGTCTTTGCCGGTGCGCGCGGTGGTGTAGATCATCTGGTCGGCCACGGCAATGGCAAGATCGGGTCCATGATCCGCCGAAATCATGCTTAACATCAGATCGGCCGCTGCGGCCCCTCCGGCTGCGGTATAGCGGTTTTTATCCACCACGAATATCGAGTTCGAAACCTCGAGTTCCGGGAAATCCTCGATCAGGGATTCGCGGTTCTCCCAATGGATGGTGGCGCGGCGCCCTTGCAATAGCCCTGCTTTGGCCAGAAAATAGGTGCCGGTGCAAAGCCCGCCAAACGCCACCCCGCGCCGCGCCTCCCTTCTGGCCCAGTTTAGCAATTTCTGGTTTGTGGCCAGCTTTATCCGCGCGCCACCGCACACCATCACCGTATCCTCCCGTGTCAGGGTTTCCAGCCCGTTATCGGGGGTGATGCCCAGGCCAGAGGAGCAGGTCACCGGTTGCCCGTCCTCGGTCGCCAGCACCCAGGTATACAGCTCTTTTCGAGCCATGCGATTTGCCAGCCGGAGAGTCTCGATCGCATTAGAAAAGGCGATCAGGGAATATTCGGGCAGCAGCAAAAACACAAAACGCTTGGCGGATTTCGAGGGATCAGTAGGCATAGGCACCTGCAAAATGGAGAAAACGGGGGATTCGACCGCTGGAAAGACCCTGCCGGTAACATTATTCATCTTGTAGATTTTATAGCGCTGGTCAATACAAAAACTGCCGTTATGATGGCGGCTGTTCATTTTCAATCAGGAGAAAAAGCAATGGGAAACACTTGGACCAAATCTGACTGGCGCAGCAAGCCCCGGATCCAGATGCCCGAGTATCTGGACGAGGCGGCCCTCACCGGCGTAACCGATCGTCTGGCCCGATATCCATTGCTGGTATTTGCCGGCGAAGCCCGCCGCCTGACCCGTGCGCTGGGCGAGGTCGCCGAGGGGCGCTCATTCCTTTTGCAGGGCGGCGATTGCGCCGAAAGCTTTGAGGAATTTTCTTCCGATATGATCCGCGACACCTATAAGGTGATGCTGCAAATGGCGGTGGTGCTGACATTCGGCGGCCAGACCCCGATTGTGAAGGTGGGCCGGATGGCGGGGCAATTCGCCAAGCCGCGCTCGGCGGATTTCGAGAGCGTGGACGGGGTGGAGCTGCCCAGCTATCGCGGCGATATCATCAACGGCTTTGAATTTAATCCCGAAAGCCGGATCCCCGACCCTAACCGGATGCTGCGCGCCTATACGCAGGCGGCGGCGTCGCTGAACCTGTTGCGCGCCTTTTCCCAAGGCGGATTTGCCGATATCAAGCGGGTGCATAACTGGACATTGGAAAGCACCGAAGGCGGGGTGGGCTATGAAGAATACCACCAGCTGGCCCGGGATATTTCCAAAAGCCTTGCCTTTATGGAGGCCGCCGGCATCAGCGGCGAAACCGTGGATGCGATGAAGCGGGTGAGCTTTTATACCAGCCACGAAGCCTTGCTGCTGGAATATGAAGAGGCGCTGTGCCGCCAGGATAGCGAGACCGGAGACTGGATTGCCGGCTCTGGCCATATGATCTGGATCGGCGATCGCACCCGCCAGCCCGACGGCGCGCATGTGGAATTCTGCCGTGGGGTGATCAATCCGATCGGCCTGAAATGCGGGCCGAGCATTACCGAAGAAGACCTGCTGGTGCTGATCAACAAGCTCAACCCCGATAATATTGCGGGCCGGCTGACGCTGATTTGCCGCTTTGGCGCGGGGGAGGTGGGCAAGCATCTGCCTGCGCTTATTCGTGCGGTGGAGCGCGAGGGGCATAAGGTGGTCTGGTCTTGTGATCCTATGCATGGCAACACCATCAAATCCGCCAGCGGCTATAAAACCCGCCCGTTTGACCGGGTGCTGGGCGAGGTGCAGGAATTCTTTGCCATTCACAAAGCCGAGGGCACCCATGCGGGGGGCGTGCATTTTGAAATGACCGGCAAGGATGTGACCGAATGCACGGGTGGCTTGCGCGATGTGAAGGACGAGGATCTTTCCTCGCGCTATCATACCGCCTGTGATCCGCGCCTGAATGCGGCGCAATCGCTGGAACTGGCGTTTTTGGTGGCGCGCGAGCTGCAAGCGCAAAACGAGGCCCGCGCCCGTGGCTGATGAATTCATGGTGCTGACCTCGGCTAGCGGGGTCAGCGATGCGCAGGTTGGTTTGGCCATGGCGGGGCTGGCGGCGGATGCACCGCGTCGGATCTCGGCGGATGCGGTCGAGGTGGCTCTGCGCGGTGCGCGGCCAGCGGTAGCGCTTGCGGGGGTGGATGTGAATTTTGTGCCTGCCGCCAACCGCGCCAAGAAGCTGCTGATTGCGGATATGGACAGCACGATTATCTCGGTTGAATGTATTGACGAACTAGCCGATTTTGCCGGCGTGAAGGGTCAGATATCCGAAATTACCGAGGCCGCGATGCGCGGCGAGATGGGCTTTGAAGACTCGCTGATCGCGCGGGTAGGGCTGCTTCAGGGGCTGGATGAAGGGGCGCTGGAGCGTTGCTATAG
>JALSHK010000475.1 GCA_026982275.1 Paracoccaceae bacterium
AAAAGCGCCTTGGTGGGAATACAGCCCCAATTCAGGCAAATACCGCCCAGATGCTCGCGCTCGACCACGGCCACCTTCAGCCCGAGCTGCGCGCCGCGAATCGCGGCCACATAGCCGCCCGGGCCAGCGCCGATAATGACCATATCATATGAAGCCATGGGTTTTTCCTCCGATAGAATTTGCCTGCGACCATAACGCACAGGGCGGCAGGTGCAAGAGCGTCAAACGCATGGCAGCCATGCAAAAGGCAAAATTTCCGGATATAGCCCCTAGCCGAAAAGCTCGTGGCAAAGCTCCAGCGCTTCCACCAGCTTATCAACCTCCTCAACGGTGTTATAAAGCCCGAAGCTGGCGCGGCAGGTGGCCGAAACCCCCAGATGCTGCATCAGCGGCTGGGCGCAATGATGCCCAGCCCGCACCGCAATGCCTTTTTGGTCCACGATGGTGGAAATATCATGCGGATGCGCGCCCCCTGCCATGGTGAAGCTGAAAATCGCGCCCTTGCCGGGGGCATTGCCCTGAATATTGAGCCAGTTCAGCCCCGAGAGCTTTCGGGAGGCATAGCTTTGCAAGCTCGCCTCATGGGCGGCGATATTCTCCATCCCCAGATCCATCATATATTCCAGCGCCACCCCAAGCCCGATCATTTGCACAATGCCCGGCGTGCCGGCCTCGAATTTATGCGGCGGCACATTATAGCTGACGGCATCGCGGGTGACGCTGGCAATCATATCGCCGCCGCCCATGAAGGGGCGCATTTCCGCCATGCGCTCTTTGCGGATAAAGGTCGCGCCCGAGGCGGATGGGCCATAGAGCTTATGGCCGGTAATGCTGTAAAAATCACAGCCGATATCGGCCACATCCACGGGCATATGCACCGTGGCTTGCGAGCCATCGATGCTGGTGGCAATGCCGCGCGCGCGGGCTTCTTGGCAAATGGCTTTTACATCCACCACCGTGCCCAGCACATTGGACATATGGGTGATGGCGATCATCCTGGTTTTATCGGTGATGGCCTCGATTACGCTCTCGGCACTCAAGCTGCCATCCGCCGCCGGCTCCACCCATTTCAGAACTACCCCATGGCGCTCTCGCAGAAAGTGCCACGGCACGATATTGGCGTGATGCTCCATCACCGATAGCAGGATTTCATCGCCCGCTTTCAGGTTTTCCACCCCCCAGCCATAGGAAACCAGATTCAGCCCGTGGGTGGCGCCGGTGGTGAAAAGCACCTCTTCTTCGGAGGGCGCATTCAGGAATTTGCGGATCGTGCCGCGCACCGCCTCGTATTTATCGGTGGCAAGGTTGCTTAGAAAATGCAGCCCGCGATGCACATTGGCATATTCCTCGCCATAGGCCTTGGTGACCGCATCGATCACCGCCTGCGGCTTTTGTGATGACGCCCCGTTATCCAGATAAATCAGAGGCTTGCCGTGAACCTCGCGGGAGAGGATCGGGAAGTCCTTGCGGACCTCGGAGACGTCATACATAGATCATGCCTTTTAGATTACCCCGGTCGCCCGTAGATATAGCGCGCCGATCCATACGATGATGGCGGTAGCGCTCATAGCTGCGAATACCGGAAATGTGAGTTTGAAATTATGCGCCTCGGCTACGCCTGCGGATATGAAATACACAAACGGGATCAGGCTGAGCCAATAAGGCGCTTGGGAAATGATCTCGCCCTGCAATACCGGAAAGCTGCCCTCAAGCGAGGTGAAGATCACGGTAACGATAGCGAAAAGCAGGCCAAAGGGAGCCGCCACAAAGCTGCCCCAGAAAACACCGGCACGGGTTTCATGGCTACTGCCGGTGCCGCCAAACAGGCGCATCACCAGCCAGAGCGCCAGCGAAAACAGATAGATCAGCGCGGTGCGCAAAAACAGCGCCGCCACCAGCCAGAGGCCGATTTCGGCGGGCAGCATCTCTTTAGCCCCCAAGGAAGGCGCAACCACCGCCTTGAGCGACCATGAAAGGAAGAAAACCATATCCGACAAGAGGATATAAAACAGCAGGCGCCCCTCGGATGGGTTCTCTTCGATCAGACGGCGGGTGGCCCCGCGCATATCTTTCCATGCATCGATTACTTTTGAAGCCAGACCATTACGATTGGTCTGATAGGTGCCGATTTCTGTGGTAAATACATCTCTTCGCAATTCAGGCGCCGAAGGATTGTTCAAAACGCCGTTATTTTCCAAGGTCATACTGTTTTTTGCCATTTCATCACCCAATGATTAATACTCTGAAAAGAAATATTAACCCTAATGCTGTCAAAATTATGGCAAAGCTGGGCCAAACCGGGGATTTATAGCGCTCAACCACAGAGAGGTTGCTCCCCCATACATAGGCAAACAGCAAAAACATAGCGATGGATAGCCCCTGGGAGAGCCATTCAAGCGGTAGCGCTGTCTGTATGATAGTGGATAGCAGCGCTAAAGGGGATACTACAAGCAGCGACCAGAAGAGCGCCAGCCTGGCCTCGAAAAACCGCCCCTTTCCCTTGAAGCCTTTCGCAACAATATGAGAGAGTGCCGCCAAGCCGTAAAGCATGATCGGCGCAAAGAAAAACGAGCCGACGAGATTGGTGATAAACAGCGCTATACTGGATATTTCTTCTGTCGCGGCGGCCGCAGAAAGCTGCATCAGCTCCGGGGCGCGGGCGACAAAAAAGATCAGCAGCGCCATTACCAGATAGGCAAACACCCGCTCTTCGCCGGGCCTGGAATCCAGCTGGCGTTGCATCGAGGCGGAAAACCCCCGATAGGCGCGGATGATTTCACCGGTGGCGCTCATGAGCTGTGGCGCTCTGTCCAGCCCTGCAAGCGCGAGCGGATATCCTCAGCGAGAAAATCGTCATCAATCTCCTGAATGGCTTCATCCAGAAACGCAAGGATCATCATGTTTTGCGCCTGCACCCGCGGCACCCCGCGCGACATCAGGTAAAACAGCGAGTTTTCATCCACCGCACCGCAAGTAGAGCCGTGCGAACAGGCCACATCATCGGCATAGATCTCCAGCTCCGGCTTGGCGAGGAAATTGCTGTCCTCATCCAGAAGCAGCCCTTGGCTGATCTGGTAACCGTCGGTTTTTTGCGCATCGGGCTTAACGAGAATTTTGCCCTGAAACACCCCTGTCGCGCCGTTTTTCAGCACCTTCTTGAACACCTGCCGGCTTTCGCAATTCACCGCGTCATGGGTGATAAAAATTGTATCATCATGCAGGAAATCTCCGTCGCCGAGGCAGGCTCCGGCCACGCTGGCCTTGGTGTTGTCGCCGATAATATCGATCACCACCTCGTTGCGGGTCAGCCTGCCGTTTACCGTCAGGGTAAAGCTTTTGAAGCGGCTTTCATTGCCAAGACGGGCAAAAATCGCGGTGGTGGCAAGGCGCGTATGGTCCCGCCCCTGCGCACGCAGATGGTGAAAGCTGCCGCCATCGGCCACATCGACCTCCATCACAGTATTCAGCCGCGAAGCCCCTGCGCCGTTTTCCAGCACCGTAAGATCCGCCCCGCTCTCGACACGAATAACGTGGTGGATAAGCGCATCGGATGTGGTGTTTTCGCGGCAATATCGCAGCGCAACGGGTTTTGAAACCTTGCCGGTCGCGCGGATCACCACCCCCTGCCCCGCCAGCGCGGAATTGAGCGCCGCAAAGGGGCGCGGCACCGGGTTTTGGCCAGCCGCCTCCAGCTTGCCAAACACATCATTCGCCCAATGGATATCGGTGCCCAGCGCATCTCCCAGCATGGAGATTTCCAGGTTTTCACCGCTCAGATCATCCGAAAGCTCGGGCGCATAAACCCCGTCCACAAAGGTAACCAGCAGCTTCTCAACCCCGTCAAAAACCGGCGTTTCATCCAGCTGCAATATCAAGACATCGGGAGACTCGGCCGAATTCAAAGCTGCCGGATTGGTATAGCGCCAATATTCATCGCGCCGCGTGGCCGCGCCCATACCCAAGACCCGAGCCCGCGCCGCGTTGCGCAGGGTTTCAGCCCAATCAGCCCCTTTGCGCGGCGCGCTATGCTGCGCCAGCAGGGTTTCGGTGGGATTTGTTTTCTTGGTTTCGCCCATCATGCCACCTCGTTCATCAGGCCTTCATAGCCGTTGTTTTCCACCTCAAGCGCCAGCTCCGGCCCGCCGGATTTAATGATTCGACCATCGGCCATAATGTGCACAACATCCGGCACAATATGGTCCAACAGCCGCTGATAATGGGTGATCACAAGAAACGAGCGCTTGCCGTCGCGCAGGGCATTCACACCCTCCGACACCAGCTTCATCGCATCCACATCAAGGCCGGAATCGGTCTCGTCCAGAATGCACATCTTTGGCTCCAGCATCGCCATTTGCAAAATTTCATTGCGCTTTTTCTCGCCGCCCGAAAAGCCCACATTCACCGGCCGCTTCAGCATATCCGCATCAACCTTCAGGCTCTTGGCCTTCTCTCGCACAATTTTCAGGAATTGCGCCGCGTTCAGCTCTTCCTCGCCCCGCATTTTGCGCTGCGAGTTAACGGCTGTGCGCAGAAACGTCATGTTGCCCACGCCCGGAATTTCCACCGGATACTGGAATGCCAAAAACAGCCCCGCCGCCGCGCGCTCGTCCGGCTCCATGTCGAGCAGGTCCACGCCATCCAGCAGCACCTCGCCCTCATCCACCACATAGCCGCCCTTGCCAGACGCCACATAGCTCATGGTCGACTTGCCCGAGCCATTCGGCCCCATAATCGCATGCACTTCGCCTGCACCGATCTTAAGGTTCATCCCTTTCAGGATCTGCTTGTCTTCATCCTCGAGCGAGGCTTTCAGGTTTTTGATCTCAAACATTTTCATTCTCTTCTCTGTTTTGCCATTCGGCAGTGTCACGTATCAGGCAGTTATGCGCTGCCAATTATCGGGCCAATCCTCAAATTGGCCACGAGCAAAAATATTATCGCCCCGAAAGCCGACAAATAAAAATTCGGCGGGATCGGGAAAGCCGGAGGTGAAATTCTCCAAAACCCAGTATTCCCGCTGCGCCTCGCCGCTTACAGCCACCAAAGCATCCGCCGATTGCCGCAACTGCCGATGCGCCTGAAACCGCGCCTTTTGGGCCGCAGATGGCGGCAGCCATACAAGTGTTTCGCGCCATACCCGACGAAAACCTTCCAGCAAGCTTGCGGGCACTCCGGTATTATCCATATCGGCGGTAAAGCCAAATTCGTGCCGCCGGCTTCGGGCTGCAACATAGTCTTTCAGCCACGTCACAAGGTTTTCGACACGACCCGCCATTACCCCACACTCCCCTCAAGCGAAATCGCCACCAGCTTCTGCGCTTCCATGGCAAATTCCATTGGCAGGGATTGCAGCACTTCCTTGGCAAAGCCGTTCACGATAAGCGCCACGGCCTCTTCCTCGCCCATGCCGCGCTGGCGGCAATAAAACAGCTGCTCGTCATCGACCTTACTCGTGGTCGCTTCATGCTCTATCCGGCTGGAATTATTGCGACATTCCATATAAGGCACCGTGTGCGCCCCGCATTTATCGCCAATTAGCAGGCTGTCACATTGCGTATAATTCCGGCTGTCCTTGGCCTTCGGGTGCATCGAAACCAGCCCGCGATAGGTGTTTTGCGCCTTGCCCGCCGAAATCCCCTTGGAAACAATCCGGCTCTTGGTGCGCTTGCCCAGATGGATCATCTTGGTGCCGGTATCGGCTTGCTGCATGTTATTGGTAATCGCGATCGAGTAAAACTCCCCCTGTGAATCATCCCCGCGAAGAATGCAGCTCGGGTATTTCCACGTCACGGCGCTGCCCGTCTCCACCTGCGTCCACATCACCTTGGCGCGATCACCACGGCAATCAGCGCGCTTGGTCACGAAATTATAAATCCCGCCTTTGCCGTTTTCATCGCCCGGGAACCAGTTTTGTACCGTCGAATATTTGATATCCGCATCTTCCTGAATAATCAGCTCCACCACCGCCGCGTGTAGCTGGTTTTCGTCGCGCATCGGGGCGGTGCAGCCCTCGAGATAGCTGACCTGCGCGCCTTTTTCGGCGATAATCAGCGTGCGCTCGAACTGGCCGGTATTTTCGGCGTTGATGCGGAAATAGGTGGAAAGCTCCATCGGGCATTTCACCCCCTCGGGGATGTAAACAAACGAGCCATCCGAGAACACCGCGCTATTGAGCGTGGCATAATAATTGTCGGTCGGCGGCACTACGGTGCCAAGATATTTCTTCACCAGTTCGGGGTGGTCCTTGATCGCCTCGGAAATCGAGCAGAAAATAACGCCCGCCTCTGCCAGCTCTTTTTTGAAGGTGGTGCCGACAGACACGCTGTCAAACACCGCATCCACGGCTACCTTGCGCCCCTCGACAGGCGCTTGCCCCGCGCCCTCAACACCAGCCAGAATAGCCTGTTCGGATAGCGGAATACCCAGCTTTTTATAGGTTTCCAGCAGTTTCGGATCCACCTCGTCTAGGCTTTTGGGCTTCTCGATCATCGATTTCGGGCGGGCATAATAGTAGATATCCTGAAAATCGATCTCGGGATAATGCACCATCGCCCATTCCGGCTCCACCATCTTTTCCCAGCGACGAAACGCATCGAGCCGCCATTCCAGCATCCACTCCGGCTCGTCATTCTTCTTCGAAATCAGCCGCACGATATCTTCATTCACGCCCTTGGGCGCGTATTCCATCTCGATATCGGTGTTAAAGCCGTATTTGTATTTTTCGCCAACGGTTTTGACCGCGTCAACGGTTTCCGCATCAACACCATCCTTGGCAATGCTTTCTTGACTAGACATTCAATTCCCCTTTTGCCGCGCCTTGAAGCGCTTGTATTCCTTGAGCCACGCCGCCGCGAAGCTCTCCAATTCCTCTGCCGTGGTGCCGGGGCCAATGCTGACCCTGATCGCACTTCCGGCGGTTATCTCGTCATAGCCCATGGCCTTCAGCACCCTTGAGGCCTTGACCTTGCCGCTAGAACAAGCCGACCCCGCCGATACCGCAAACCCCGCCAAATCCATCTGCATCACCTGCGTTTCGGCCTTCCAGCCCTTCACCGCAAAGTAGCTGGTATTGGGCAGGCGCGCAGCGTCTTTTCCAAATATGATCAGCTCCGGCACCTCGTTCAAGAGCCGCTCCTCAAATACATTACGATTTTGCTCAACTATTTGCCAGACCCCATCCGCGAGGTCTTTTGCCGCAGCTTCAGCGGCGGCCCCCATACCCGCAATACCGATAATGTTTTCTGTTCCGGAGCGCCGACCCATTTCCTGCCCGCCCCCTTTTATGGCCGCCAGCACTTCGGTGCCTTTTTGCACCACCAGCGCCCCCGCACCCTTTGGTCCGCCGAATTTATGGCCAGAGACCAGCGCGCGCACCGCGCCGCTCCAATCAAAAGCATAAGGGATTTTGCCAATTGCCTGCACGGCATCCACCAGGCCCAGGCCTTCAGGCAGATCGTGGATTACACCGGTCTCGCCATTGGCCTGTTGCCATGCGGTTTTTTCCAGCTCGGCAGAATTTTTGCCTTCGGTATAGGCCAGCACGCAGCTATGCTCGCAGGCGGGGCTGTCAAAGCCATTACCGTCCAGCACCAAAGCTGCGGCCTCTGTGGCTGAACCTGTAAATACAATATCCGCGCTGCCGGCCCCGATCGCATCGGCAATCTGCGTGCGTGCCCGCTCCACAATTGCCTTGGCGGCCCGCCCCTCGGCATGCACGCTGCTTGGATTACCAAGGCAATCCATCGCCACCAGCATTGCATCCCGCGCTTCCGGCCTGAGCGGTGCTGTGGCGTTCCAATCCAGATAGATGCGTTTCATTTTGGCTCGCAGCCACAAGTATCCGGCCCGCAATCCTCATCGACCAGCTCGATAAAGCTGGGCACAGCCGCGCAAGGGACCATAGAATCCGCTGCAATATCGCAAAGCCGGGTCTGGTGCAAAAATACATAGACATGGGCTGAAAGCTGCTCCCAGAGCTTGTCGGTGAGCTGTTGTGCTTCTGTGCCCGCCTGCGCCCCGCTTACCCCGGCACCGCGCGTCATGGCATCCATATTCTCGTCCACAGCCCCGAGAATCTCGGAAATCCGGATACTGTCACAGGAGCGCGCCAGGCGATAGCCGCCCCCGGGGCCGCGAACGGATTCCACGATTTTGGCGCGCCGCAACTTCACAAAGAGCTGCTCCAGATAGGCCAGCGAAATATCCTGCCGCTCGGAAATCTCCGAAAGCGATACCAGACCATCCGTGCCGAAATTGGCCAAATCGGTAAGGGCAATCATCGCATATCGGCCTTTTGTGCTGAGTTTCATGCCCTCTCCCCTATGTGGCTGTTGACGCAAGCCAAGCGAAACCTTAACTACGCTTGGTAGGTGGCGTATTTTACCACCGTTCAAAACCCTTTTAAGAAACCCGAGTGAAAAGGTCAATCTTTCATGTCGGTGCCAAAATACGCGGAGTGATGCAGCATGCCCGAGGTAATATTTCCTGGTCCTGAAGGACGGCTCGAAGGCCGGTATCATCCGCAAAAGTCCAAGGATGCCCCGATAGCCATCATCCTGCACCCACACCCTGAAATGGGAGGCACGATGAACAACAAGGTGGTCTATAACCTGCATTACAAGTTTTACGAAATGGGCTTC
>JALSHK010000476.1 GCA_026982275.1 Paracoccaceae bacterium
ACGCTCTGGCAAGCTGGGCGAGGCCAGGCTTGGGCTGCTGAGCTATATCGTGAAGGGGTTCAATGCCGATGGCCCGCGGGATGTGGTGTTTGTGCCTGTGGGGCTGAACTATGATCGGGTGCTGGAAGACCGCGTGCTGCTGGCGGCGCGCGGCGAGGGCAAGCCGAAGTTCAATTCCGGGCCGATGGCGGTGCTTCGCTTTATCCGCCATCAGCTCTGGCTGCGGATCACCGGCAAATACCACCGCTTCGGCTATGCCTGCGTCAGCTTTGGCACGCCGGTATCGCTGAGGAATTTTTTGGCGGCAACCGACGGCGCGCTGGAGGAACAGATCGAAACGCTGGGCGGGAAACTGATGGAGGATATCGGCAAGGTGGTGCCGGTGCTGCCGGTATCGCTGATCGCCTCGATCATGCTGGAGGCGGGCAGCCTGAGCAAAATCGGTATCAAGGGCGCGGCACATAAGCGGCTGAAGGATTACGCTGCGCGCGGGGTCTATAGCCACATCCCGCGCGAGGACGAGGATTACGCCGTGGATGTCGGCCTGCGGATGCTGGGGATGCGGCATATTCTATCCGAGGCAGACGGGGTGTATACCGTAAATGAGGAAAACCGTGAAGTGCTGGAATATTACGCCAATGCGATTGCGCATCTAGGCGTGTAGTGGTTCCGGAGCAGATTCCAGAGCTTGGAAAGCCGCCGCGCCCTTTTTCCCGAACCCCCGACATTCTGACGCACTCGTGATTTCCCGTCGCCTTGCTTATATGCATGCTAACGAAAATGATCCAAACAGGAGTTTCCATGTCTTTACTCGCCAGAATTACCCCGCTTTTCGCCTTGATTTTTGTGCTGGCCACCGGCGCAAATGCCCAGGTGCAGCAAATGACGCCCGATGAGGCCTATACCAAAGCGCTGGCCGGCGAGATCGTATTGATCGATATCCGCACCCCCGAGGAATGGGCCGAAACCGGACTGCCCGATGTGGCGCTGACCAATAACCTGTATTCGCCCGATTTCATCCAGACCCTGCTCGCGATCCGTGCGCAGAATCCGGATGTACCGCTGGCACTGATTTGTCGCACCGGCAGCCGTTCGGGCAATGCCACGGCGCAGCTCTATCAGGCCGGGCTGACCAATGTGATTGATGTGATCGAAGGCGTGGCCGGCTCCGGTGTGGGTCCGGGCTGGTTTGCCCGTGGCTTGCCGGTGCGCGCGGCGGATGTGGCGGTCAATGCCTCGATCATTGCTGTCCAGCCCTGAGCTGACCGCGACATAAGGACCCCATTGCGCCCAAGGGCCAGTTGGGCGAAGATGGGGGAAATCATATTTGAGGAGCCTCTGATGCGTAAATTCCTTGTGGTCATGGATGATAGCCCCGAATTCCTGAACGCGCTGCGCTTTGCCGCCATTCGCGCCAAGAAAACCGGAACCGTAGTCGAAATCCTCGGCATTATCGCGCCCGAGGAATTCCAGCACTGGATCGGCGTGGGTGAAACCATGCGCGCCGAAGCCCGCGAGCGGATTGAAGAGCATTTCAAAGTGTTTTCCAAATGGATGATCGACAAAGAAGGCGTGGAGCCGGAACTGGTGATTCGCGAAGGCGAGAAGGCCGAGCAGGTGCTGGAGCAGCTGAAAGAAGATAAAGAGGTGGCGATATTGATTTTGGGTGCCGGCTCCTCCGGCTCCGGCCCCGGCCCGCTGGTGAGCCAGCTTGTGGCGCGCACCGGAGGCGATATGCCCGTGCCGATCACCATCGTGCCCGGCAGCATGAGCAAAGAATCCATCATCGCGGTAAGCTAGATGCCCTTTGATCTCGGCGCCATCCGTGCGCAAACCCCGGGCTTGCAGCATGGCACCCATCTTTTGGCTTGCGGCTCGGCGCTGATGCCGCAGGGGGTGGTGGATGCCATCACCGGTCACATTCAGCTTGAAGCCGAAATCGGCGGCTATGAGGCCGCCGCGCAGCAAGCGGAGATGCTCGATGGTGTTTACGCCGATATTTCCCGCCTGATCGGGGCCAAACCGCAAGAAATCGCGCTTATGGAAAATGCCACCGCCGCGTGGTGTCAGGTTTTTTATGGGTTGAAGCTGAAGGCGGGCGACAGGGTGCTGACCTGCCAGGCCGAATATGCCGCCAACTATGTCGCCTATTTGCAACGGGCCGAGCGGGACGGGATTATCATCGAGGTGATCCCGAATGATGCCAGCGGCGCGCTTGATCTGGCGGCGCTGGAGGCCATGCTCGCCAAGCCTGCAGCGCTGATCTCTATCACATGGATTCCCACCAATGGCGGGCTGGTGAATCCGGCCTTGGGCGTGGGAAAGCTGGCGCGAAAATATGGCGTGCCCTATCTGCTGGATGCCTGTCAGGCTGTTGGGCAAATGCCGGTGGATGTGGCGGCGCTGGGCTGTGATTACCTCACCGCCACTGGCCGCAAGTTTTTGCGTGGCCCGCGCGGCACGGGGTTTTTGTATATCCGCGAAGCGATGATCGCCAAAACCGAACCCGCCGTGATAGACCATTTTGCAGCGCCGTGGGTGTCTGAGAACCGCTATGAGCTTCGCCCCGACGCGCGCCGCTTTGAGAACTGGGAAAATGCCTATGCCCTGCGCGCGGGGCTTGGGGCGGCGGTGCGCTATGCGCTGGAGATCGGCATTGAGGCCATTCATACGCGGGCCTGGGCGCTGGCTGACAGGCTGCGCGACGGATTGCGGCACATCCAAGGCGTAACCCTGCATGATGCTGGCGATACCCACTGCGCCATCGTCAGCTTTTCCATGGCTGCCGCCCCAGGTGATGTGGTGGGGTATTTGCGATCAAACGGCATTACGATCGGCACTTCGGCGGCCAACAGCACCTTGCTGGATGCGAAATCCCGCAGCCTGCCCACACTCCTGCGCGCGGCTCCGCATTACTATAATTCGGAAGCGGAGATTGACGAGTTGTTGCGCCTCCTGAAAGCCTATCGCCAAGCCGCACCGTAGCGCTCCCGCCTGCCGGACGGTTTTGCGACGCAAAACGCCGGCCGTTGGGCGTGGCCTCGGCTGCGCCATCGGCAGGGGGAATTCTGCCCCCTCTGGCGCAAGCGCCATTCACCCCCCGAGGATATTTGGGCAATTTGAAAGCTGGACACATGCATGTGTTTTGCCACGCCGCGATTACTTGACTTTTTTGCTCAGGCCTACCATATAGATTCAAATGCAAGAGAGGCGCACACATGTTTATCCAGACCGAATCCACCCCGAACCCTGCAACACTTAAATTCCTGCCCGGGCAGGCGGTATTGCAAATGGGCACGGCCGATTTTCCGAATCCGGAAGCCGCAAAATCATCTCCTCTGGCCAAACGTCTGTTCAGGGTGGAGGCGGTTTCCGGTGTATTTTTCGGGCCGGATTTTGTTACTGTCACCAAAGTAGATGCGCAGGACTGGACCCATATCAAGCCCGCCATTCTGGGGGCAATCATGGAGCATTACCAATCCGGCGAGCCGGTAATGGATGATGAAAGCGGCACCGTGGGCCATGCAGAGCATGACGGGCCGGATTCCGGTTTGGTCAGTCAAATCAAAGAGCTGCTGGATACCCGCGTGCGCCCTGCAGTGGCACAGGATGGTGGCGATATCACCTTCCACGGTTTTGATCGCGGCATCGTATATCTGCATATGCAGGGGGCTTGTGCGGGCTGTCCTTCCTCGACCATGACCCTGAAAAGCGGTATTGAAAACCTGCTCAAGCATTTCATCCCCGAAGTGGTGGAAGTGCGTGCGGTGACGGTTTAGGGTGCTTTCACAGGCCCTCGCCGATCTGCATTCCCTGTGCTTTACAAGCCCGCGCCCTTGGCGGGTCGATGAATTCGAAAAGCTTCTCGTTTCCCCCGGTGTATTCCTGATTTCGCACCAAAACGGCTTTGCCATGGGGCGAATCGCCGGGCCGGAGGGCGAGCTTTTGACCATCGCCGTGCATCCGGATGCGCAAAATACCGGATGCGGCAGCCGCCTGATGGATGATTTCCTGTGCAAGGCCACCACCATGGGGGCAAGAGAGATATTTCTCGAGGTGGCAGATAACAATCGGGCCGCCATCGCGCTTTATTTGAAATCCGGCTTTACCGAAGTAGCCAGACGCAAGGCTTATTTCAAGCCGGCAAGCGGCCCCGCCCGCGCGGCACTGGTCTTCAAATACTCGATTTAGCCCAAAACCCGCCCCTGGCAGCAAGCTGTGGTTCTTTCCCTGTGAAAAAAGGGAAAAAAACCATTGACCCTCCCCCCCGTTAGCCGCTTTACTTGTCTATCGTTTCTTCGATCCGGATATGCGGGATTCTGCTCGCCCATTGTGGATTGAAATTTAGTAGTATGGGAGAAATACATGAAACTGCTCAAAACCCTTATCGCCACAACCGCCCTTGTCGGCGCTGGCGCAATGGCCATGGCCGGCAGCCATGGTGGCGGTGCAAACCCTGCCGTAATCTTTGATCTTGGTGGCAAGTTCGACAAATCCTTCAACGAGATGTCCTATACCGGTGCCGAGCGCTTCAAGGAAGAAACCGGCATTGATTATCGCGAGTTCGAACTGCAATCCGATGCCCAGCGCGAGCAAGCGCTGCGCCGCTTTGCCCAGGCCGGCAATAACCCTGTTGTGGTTGCCGGCTTCTCGAACGCCACCGCGATGAATACCGTAGCCCCCGATTTCCCCGACACGGATTTTGTCATCATCGACATGGTGGTTGATCAGCCCAACGTGCGCTCGGTGGTATTTGCCGAACACGAAGGCTCTTATCTTGTTGGCCTGCTGGCCGGCATGGCTTCCGAAACCGGCACGGTGAGCTTTGTGGGTGGCATGGATATTCCGCTGATCCGCAAATTCCAGTGTGGCTATACGCAGGGCGCCAAAGCGGCCAACCCTGACATCACGGTTCTGGCAACCATGACCGGCACCGATGGTTCGGCCTGGAACAACCCTGTGAAGGGTGGCGAGCTGACCATGTCCCAAATCCAGAACGGCTCGGATGTTGTGTTTGCAGCGGCTGGCGGCACGGGGCGTGGTGTGCTTCAGGCAGCGGCTGACGCCGGCATTTATGCCATCGGCGTTGACGCCAACCAGAACTACATGCAGCCCGGCACCATGCTGACCTCGATGCTCAAGCGCGTTGATGTGGCGGTATTCAATGCGTTTAATGATGTGAATAACGGCGAATTCACCGCCGGCATTCAGGTTATGGGCCTTGCCGAAGACGGTGTAGGCTGGGCGCTGGACGAGTATAACGCCGACCTGATCACCGACGAGATGAAAGCGGCTGTGGAAGAAGCCCGCGCCAAAATCATCTCGGGCGAGATTGTGGTTGTTGATTACATGGCCGATAATTCCTGCCCCGTTGAATAAGGCAGGTTTATGTCGCAGATGACAGAGAATGCGGGGCGGCTCGATGCAGTCGCCCCTGCTATTGAGCTGATTGGCATTTCCAAGGCCTTCGGGCCGGTGCAAGCCAATAAAGACATTTCCATGACCGTTGCCAAAGGCGCGATTCACGGGATTGTGGGCGAAAACGGCGCAGGGAAATCCACCCTGATGTCCATTCTTTACGGTTTTTATAAAGCCGATTCCGGAAGTGTGAAAATAAACGGCGTGCCGACCACGATCAACGACAGCCATGATGCGATTGCGGCGGGGATCGGCATGGTGCATCAGCACTTCATGCTGGTGGATAATTTTACCGTGCTGGAAAACGTGGTTCTGGGCGCCGAAGAAGGCGCAACCCTTGGCCCGAGCCTGCGCAAGGCGCGCAAAGAGCTGAAGCGGCTGGCCGATGAATACGAGCTGGATGTGGATCCGGATGCCCTGATCGAGGATATTTCCGTGGGCTTCCAGCAGCGGGTGGAGATTTTGAAAGCGCTCTACCGCCAAGCCGAGATTTTGATACTGGACGAGCCTACCGGCGTGCTGACGCCAGATGAGGCAGACCACCTGTTCCGCATTTTGCGCAATCTGAAAGAGCAAGGCAAAACCATCGTGATTATCACGCACAAGCTGCGGGAAATCATGGATGTAACGGATTCCGTTTCGGTGATGCGCCGTGGCGAGATGACCAAAACCATCGCCACCGCCAGCACCTCTCCCGAGGATCTGGCCGAGGCCATGGTCGGGCGGCGGGTGCTGCTTGAAGTTAATAAATCTCCCGCGCAGGTGGGCGAAACTGTAATGCAGGTCAAAGATTTAAGTGTCACCGATATGCATGGCGTAAAGCGGCTGAAAAACGTTTCTTTCGAGCTGAAACGCGGCGAAATCCTGGGCATTGCCGGGGTGGCGGGGAATGGGCAATCGGAATTGCTGGAAGTGATTTCGGGCATCGGGGCCGCCTCTGCCGGCGAGGTTTTGATGCATGGCGAGGCGATTGACATTTCACGGCACGCCAATGCAGGGCTGCGGCGGCAGCGTGGCATTGGACATGTGCCCGAAGATCGCCACCAGCGCGGGCTGGTGATGCCCTTCATGACATGGGAAAACACTGCCTTTGGCTATCATAACGAACCCGAATATAGCGGCAGATTCGGCCTCGCCAATCAAAAATCCATGAAGCAGGACGCGCGCGAAAAGATGGAGCGTTTTGATATTCGCCCCCCTATTCCGCAGCTTGTGGCCTCCAGTTTTTCCGGCGGCAACCAGCAAAAGATCGTGCTGGCGCGCGAGATAGAGCGCAATCCCGATCTGCTGCTGATCGGCCAGCCCACGCGGGGCGTGGATATCGGCGCGATCGAATTCATCCACCAGCAAATCGTGAACCTGCGCGATTCGGGCAAGGCGATATTGCTGGTTTCGGTGGAGCTGGACGAGATCCAGGCGCTGTCGGACCGGATATTGGTGATGTTTGACGGGGTTATTCAAGGCGAGCGCCTGCCCGAAGATACCAATGAAAGCGAGCTGGGCCTGCTGATGGCGGGTGTTGATCCGGAGGCAAAACAATGAACAAGAATCTGCCGAAATGGGTTGATCTCGGGCTGATCCCCCTGCTTACCCTCTTGCTGGCTTTTGCGGTGTCAGGCCTAGTTGTATTATCGATAGGGGAAAACCCGGTCGAGGTGGTCAAGGTAATGTTGCAGGGGGCGTTTAATCCGTTCGGCATCGGCCATACGCTTTATTTCACCACCAATTTTATCTTTACCGGCCTTGCGGTTGCGGTCGCTTTTCATGCGAGGCTGTTTAATATCGGCGGCGAAGGGCAAGCCGGGCTTGCAGGGGTTGGTGTGGCTTTGGTGATGCTGTCTTATGACTGGCCGAACTGGCCGGTTGCCTTGCTGGCTGGCACCCTTGCAGCCATGGCCTTTGGCGCGGCATGGGCGGCCATTCCGGCCTATTTGCAAGCCAAGCGCGGCAGCCATATCGTGATTACCACCATTATGTTTAATCTGATCGCGGGGGCGCTGATTGGCTATCTTCTGGTTGGTCCGATGCAGGCCGAAGGCTCTTTGCCCGAAAGCGCAGGCTTCCCCGAGGCGGCGGCTTTGCCCTCTTTGCATGTTATTCTTGGCTGGTTCGGGATCGAATTCGATAGATTCGCACCGGCCAATATCAGCCTCTTTCTGGCGCTGGTTGCGGCGGTTCTGGTTTGGGTTCTTATCTGGAAAACCCGGCTCGGCTATGAAATACGCGCCTTCGGGCATTCGGAAAAAGCTGCGGTCTATGCCGGGATATCCCCGATGAAAATTACCATGATCGTTATGCTGGTCTCGGGCGCGTTATCGGGAATGATGGCGGTCAATACCGTTCAGGGCGAGGCCGAAAGGCTGGTGCTGGGCGCGGTGGAGGGCGCAGGGTTTATCGGCATTGCGGTGGCGCTAATGGGGCGATCGCATCCGGTGGGTGTGGTGCTGGCAGCCTTTCTTTTCGGCATCCTCACCCAGGGCGGTGCGGAGCTGCAATTCACGCTCGGCATTCCGGCACAGATGATCACCGTTATTCAGGCACTGATCATCATGTTTACCGGCTCGCTTGAAAACCTTGTGCGCATTCCACTCGAGAAGCTGTTTATCCGGGCCGGAAAGGGGGCCGCATCATGATGGATTTCCTGACAAATGATCTGTTGCAACTTACGGATTCCGCTGTGCGCTTTGCCATCCCGCTCATGCTGGCCTGCCTTGCCGGGCTATATTCCGAGCGCGCGGGGATCTTTGATATCGGGCTTGAAGGCAAGATGCTGGTCGCGGCTTTTGCGGCGGGGGCGTTTTCGGCGATTGCCGGCATGTCGGCCGCTGAAGGTGGCTGGGAAATGGGGGGCTGGTCCGTCTGGATCGGGCTTGGTGCGGCGATCATCGCCTCAACGATTTTCTCGATGATCCATGCGTTTGCCTCGATCACCCTTCGAGGAAACCAGCTAATATCCGGCGTTGCTATCAATTTCTTCGCGGCAGGGATTACCGTGCTGATCGGGCAATACTGGTTTCGCATGGGCGGACAGACCCCGCAACTGCGCGAAGGCCAGCGCTTTGAGCCGATCACCTTGCCTTTTGCCGAAAGC
>JALSHK010000477.1 GCA_026982275.1 Paracoccaceae bacterium
GATAATCCCGCTCCAGATCACGGATCAGCCCTGACACCCCGTCATGGGGAAAATCCCCGCCGGGCAGCGCGGCCTTGTCCGTCCAGCCCTCTGATTTATAATCAAGGTGGTTCTCCAGCTTGACCATAGCCGCTTCCGCCAGCTTGCGATAGGTGGTAATTTTGCCGCCGAAAACGCTCAGCAAGGGCGGGCCGTCTTCGTTCAGGCTCAGCACATAGTCACGGGTGGCCTCGGTGGCGCTGCTCGCACCGTCATCATAAAGCGGGCGCACGCCGGAAAAGGTCCAGACTATTTCGTCCTTCTCGATAGGCTTACGGAAATATTCACTGGCGAAATGCCGCAAATAATCCGCTTCATCGGCTGTGCATTCAGGGGTGCCTATATTGGTGCCCTGATCACGATCGGTCGTGCCGATCAGGGTAAAATCACCCTCATAGGGGATGGCAAAGATGATCCGGTTATCCGACCCCTGAAAGAAATAGGCGCGCTCGTGCCGAAACAGCTTCTTGACCACAATATGGCTGCCCCGCACCAACCGCACATTTTCGCGGGTGTCTATCTGGGCGATATCATGCAGAACGCTGGCCACCCACGGGCCGGCAGCATTTACCAACACCCGGGTGCGAATCTTCAGATATTCCCCCTGCCGGTCGATTTCCACCTCCCAGAGACTACCCCGCCGCTTGGCGGAAATCACCCTGCTTCGGGTCATGATATCGGCACCACGCGCCTTGGCATCGGCGGCATTCAGCACCACAAGCCGGCTATCCTGCACCCAGCAGTCGGAATATTCAAACGCCTTTTCAAGAGTGGATTTCAGCGGTTTTCCGGCCTCGTCACGGGTAAGGTCAAGGGTTTTCGTGGGGGGCAGGATTTTCCGCCCTCCCAGATGATCATAGATAAACAGCCCCACCCGGATCAGCCAGCCTGGCCGCATATCCTTATGAAGCGGCAGAACAAATCGCATCGGCCAGCTGATATGGGGCATGTTGCGCAGCAAAACCTCGCGCTCGATCAGGGCCTCGCGCACCAGCCGGAATTTGTAATATTCCAGATAACGCAGGCCGCCATGGAAAAGCTTGGTCGAGGCCGAAGATGTGGCGCTGGCCAGATCATCCATCTCCGCCAGGCCCACGCGCAAGCCGCGCCCCACGGCATCGCGGGCAATCCCGCAGCCATTGACGCCACCGCCAATCACAAAAATATCGTAAATTTCGTCAGACACTGCAGGTTCCGATTGGAGTTGGATGAACCCTATTTTCATTTTATTTTCACTTGGAGTCAATTGGTTTTCATTTTTTTCTTTTTTGCTTTCACTTTGGCGAGCTTGACGATTGCCCGCTCAAATGCGAGCCTCAAATGCCAAACTGGAGCCGGAATGAACCTTACTTTTCGCCAAAAAGAAATTTTGAGCGCGGTGCGCACCGCCGGTCGCGTCGCCGTGGATTCGCTTTCATCCGCGCTGGATGTGACCCCGCAAACCATCCGCCGCGACCTGAATATATTATGCGATGAAGGGCATTTAACGCGCGTGCATGGCGGTGCAATATTGCAATCCGGCGTGGCCAACACCGCTTATGAGGCCCGCAAAAACCTGTCTGCCGAAGCCAAGGAGGCTATCGGCCAGCTTTGCGCGCAGGCCATTCCCGATGATGCCTCGCTTTTCATCAATATCGGCACCACCACCGAGGCCGTGGCCCGTCATCTACGAACAAGGCGGGATTTGCTGGTAATTACCAATAATCTGAATGTTGCCAATATCATGGCCGAAAATCCCCATTGCGGCGTTATGGTTACCGGCGGCATGCTTCGCCGGGCCGATGGCGGGCTGATGGGGGAATCAACCCTCGACACGGTAAAACAATTCAAAGCCGATTTCGCGGTAATCGGGGTTTCGGCCATTGATGAGGACGGCTCTTTGCTGGATTTTGACTATCGCGAGGTGCGGATTTCGAAAGCGATTATTGCCAATGCGCGCAAGGTATATCTGGTTGCCGACACCAGCAAGCTTAAACGCTCTGCCCCGGCCCGGATCGGTCATTTGAGTGATATTGACGGCTTTTTCACCGAGCAGCCGCTGCCCGCACCGCTGGCGCAAATCTGCGCCCAACACGGGGTAACGGTCCACACACCGAAGTAACCGCCACCGCACTGGATTTGTGGTCACAAATAAATATACCCGTTTCTTACCCGGAAAACCCAGCACTGTTGAGCAGGATTAAAATTATAGTATTTCGATAGATTGCCGTCGGATATCGCAATGAATTTGCATATTTCGAACATATCCCGAAAAATACAATTAATCTCTATCGAGCCTCTATAAAAAAGAAAAGCGCAGCAAAGCAGCCCTTCTGCCATGCCGCGTTATTATGTTTCAGCTTATCTCAGCTATAGGTCGCGACGGGGGTGCCAGCTAGCGCCGCAATATTCAGCAGGCCGCGCGCGGTGATTGATGGCGTTACGATATGGGCCTTATTGCCCATCCCCATCAGGATCGGCCCCACTTCCAGCCCGCCCGCCGACATCTTCAGAATATTGCGCACCGCCGAAGCGGCATCGGAATTGGCAAATATCAGCACATTCGCCGCCCCTTCATAAACCGTATTCGGGAAAATCTTGCGCCGCAGCGGCTCGCTCAAAGCCGCATCGGTATGCATCTCGCCTTCATATATGAAATCCAGATCCATCCGGTCCAGCATCGAAATCGCCTCTCGCATCCGCAGCGCTGAATCCGTATCCAGATTGCCGAATTGCGAATGCGAGCAAAGCGCGATTTTGGGTTGCAAGCCAAACCGGCACACATGACGCGCCGCCCCCAAAACCGATTCGACCATCTGCTGCGCGCTCGGCTCGGCATTCACATGGGTATCTGCAATAAATAGCGGGCCGTTTTCAAGGATCATCAAAGAAAGCGCGCCGCGCGGGGTCAGCCCGTCTGTACCCAGCACTTGCTGCACATAATTCAAATGCCACAGATATTGCCCGAAAGTGCCGCATATCAGGCTATCGGCATCGCCCCGCGCCACCATCACCGCCGCAATCGCTGTCGTATTCGTGCGCAAAATCGCCTTGGCCAAATCAGGGGTTACCCCCTTGCGCTGCATGATATCGTGATATGTCCCCCAATAGTCGCGAAAACGCGGATCATTTTGCGGGTTTACCAGCTCGAAATGCTCCCCCTCGCGCATGGGCAGGCCAAAGCGTTCCAGCCGGGATTCGATCACCTCTGGCCGCCCGATCAGGATCGGCATATCGGTCATTTCCTCGATCATCGCATGGGCCGCGCGCAGCACGCGCTCGCTCTCGCCCTCGGCAAATACGATCTTGCGCACCGCGCGGCGCGCCGCATCAAACACCGGCCGCATGATAAGCGCCGAGCGAAACACCGAGCTTTCCAGTTTTTGGCGATAGGCATCAAGATCGGCAATCGGGCGGGTGGCGACTCCGCTTTCCATCGCCGCCTTGACCACAGCGCCCGAAACGATCGCCAGCAGGCGGGGATCAAAGGGCTTGGGAATCAAATATTCCGGCCCGAATTTCAGGTTTTCATCGCGGTAGGCCGCCGCTGCCTCGGCGCTGGAGCTGGCCCGCGCCAGCTCGGCAATGCCCTCTACGCAGGCGATTTCCATAGCGTCATTGATCGTGGTTGCGCCCACATCCAGCGCACCGCGAAAGATGAACGGGAAACACAGCACATTATTCACCTGATTGGGAAAATCGGAGCGCCCGGTGGCCATGATCGCATCGGGCGCGACCTTGCGCACCTCGTCGGGCATGATCTCGGGCGTGGGGTTGGCCAGGGCAAATATAATCGGCTTTGCTGCCATTTTTCCAACCATTTCAGGCGTCAGCACCCCGGGGCCGGAAAGCCCGAGAAACAGATCCGCGCCTTCAATTACCTGATCAAGGCTACGCAGCGCGGTATCCTGTGCAAAGGCTGCTTTCTGCGGCGAGGTCTCGGCCTCACGGCCCTTATAGACCAGCCCGTCAATATCACAAAGCCAGATATTCTCGCGTTTCACCCCGAGCTTGAGCAGCATATTCAGGCAGGCAATCCCCGCCGCCCCGCCGCCGGTGCTAACCACCTTGATATCGGCAAAATCCTTTTTGGCCACATAAAGCGCATTCAAAGCCGCTGCGCCGACCACGATCGCCGTGCCGTGCTGGTCATCGTGGAACACCGGGATATTCATCCGCTCGCGGCAGAGCTTCTCCACGATAAAACATTCCGGCGCTTTGATATCTTCCAGATTGATCGCGCCAAAGGTCGGCTCAAGCGCGGTAATGATATCGGCCAGCTTTTCGGGATCACTTTCATCCAGCTCGATATCAAAGCAATCGATATTGGCGAATTTCTTGAAAAGCACCGCCTTGCCTTCCATGATCGGCTTGCTGGCCAGCGCGCCGATATTGCCCAGCCCCAAAGCCGCCGAGCCATTGGTCACCACCCCCACCAGATTGCCACGCGCGGTAAAACGCGCCGCGGCGGATGGGTCTTCCCTGATTTCCACACAAGCCTCGGCCACACCCGGCGAATAGGCCAACGCCAGATCCCGCCCGTTGGCCAGCGGCTTGGTCGCCCGCACCTCCAGCTTCCCGGGTTTTGGGAATTCGTGATAGTTCAGCGCCGGCGTATTGGGTTTCTTGGTCATCTTTGGGCCTTTTGTATACGAAGGGATGCCCATTATGAGACAATCCCGCGCATATGAAAACAGCCAATTCCGCTTTTCAAAGAATGAACCCGCACCATGCAAGGGCAGGGTTGTATCCCGCCCCTACAAATGCACCGCCAGCCGGTAGGCCTCCAGCAAGGCCGCATGAATTGAGCGCGAGGTGAGCGCATCCCCCAGCCGGTGCAGGGTGTAGCCCTGTGGCGAGGCCGGTTGCGCGGCCCAGCTGGCCATGGCGTCCACATCCGTAATGCCCTTATTGGCGGCTCCGGCCTGCAGTTCAAAAAACACCTCGGCCAGCGGGTCGGTGCCGGTTTCCAGCAGCACCTGATCGGTGATGATCTCTTGTGTCTGCCCCGTTAGCTCATGGGTGAGCGTGGCCAGCAGGCGGTTGCCTTCTTTGCGAATAGCGCCCAGCTTTTGATAAGCCAGCACCTCCACCCCCTGCGCCGCCAGCCGCTTGTGAAATACGATCCGGTCCGCATAGCCCATTTCGGTAGCGCAATGACTGTCTATCGTCGCCAGGGTCACGCGGTGGTCGTTAGCTGACAGCATATCGGCGACGGCCACCGCCTCGTAGCGGCCCGTGTGATCACAAACCAGTATCTCCGGCTCGGCGCGCACATCCCCCGACAAAATATCCCAGCAAGACACCGCAAGCGCTGCCCCCTCAATAGCGCTTTCAGCCGGCATGCCGCCGGTGGCCACAAACACATGGTCGGGGTTTTCCGCCAGCACATCCGCCGCCCCGGCGTAAATATTGCAGCGCAGATCCACGCCTAGCGTTGCCAGCTCCGCCTCGCGCCAATCAATGATCTGGATCAGGTCTTTGCGCCAATTGGTTTTGGAGGCCAGCAACACCTGCCCGCCAAGCTTGGGTGCCGCCTCGAACAGCACCACCTTATGGCCACGCTCTGCCGCCACCCGTGCCGCCTCCAGCCCCGCAGGGCCGCCGCCAACCACCACCACCTTTTTGCCGGGCGCATCGCTGGGCGGCACTTCCATCGGCAGCAGGGTTTCACGCCCCGAGGCGGGGTTATGGATGCAGTGGATTTTCTTATAGAGGCAATGCGAGGCCCCGATGCAAGGGCGGATGCGATCTTCCTCGCCGCGCATGATTTTGTTCACGATCTGCGGGTCGGCAATATGGGCGCGGGTCATCGCCACCATATCCAGCACGCCCTCGCGCACCGCGTGGCGGGCGTTGGCCACATCGGTGACCCGCGCCGCATGGAAGATCGGCACACCGATTTCGCGCCTGAATTCACCGACTTTATCAAGGTAAGGGGCCAGCGGGCGGTTCATCCCCGGCATGTTTTCCTCGACCAGCGTAATTTCGGTGTCCATCCGGCCCACCATGCAATTAAAGAAATCCACCGCACCCTCGCGCTTGAGGATTTCGGCGATTTGCATGACCTCGTCAAAGCGCAGGCCACCTTCGCCCTCATCCAGCGTGAGCCGCATACCGACCACAAAATCATCGCCCACCTGGCGGCGGATTTCTTCATGCACCCGCAGCGCAAAGCGGGTGCGGTTTTCAATACTGCCGCCATAGCCATCGCTGCGCAGGTTCATCAGCGGCGAGAAAAACTGCCCGATCAAATGCCCGCCTGCCAGCGTTTCCAGCCCATCCAGCCCGCCCGCCTTGCAGCGCCGCGCCGCCTGCCCGAAGGCCCTGACCACGCGGTCGATGTCATGGGCATCCATCGCGCGGGGGAAATTGCGGTGCAGGTCCTCGCGCACGGCTGATGGCGCAATGGTGGGCAGCCACGCCTCTGCCTGCGCATCCCCGCGCCGCCCCATATGGGTGATCTGGCACATCAGCGCCGCGCCGTGCTGGTGGATGCGCTCCGAGAACTCTTGAAAATACGGGATGATCTCGTCCGTCCCTGCATTCAGCTGGTTAAACACCGACGGGCTGTCGGGCGCGATATTGGAGCTGCCACCAAACATCGTCAGCGCCAGCCCGCCCCTGGCCTTTTCCTCGTGGTAGCGCTGGTAGCGCAAGGCGGGCATATTGGCATCATCCATCGCCGAAGCGTGCGAGCTGCTCATGATGCGGTTTTTCAGCGTCAGTCCGCGAAGGGTCAGGGGCCGCAACAGCGGGTCTTTTACGTGGCTAGTCGCTCTATCCATATGGATCACACTAAACTGGGGGCAACGCAGCGCGCTGCAGGTTATCAACCAAAACGATGTTGCGGCATTAAAAGCACGATTGCCTACGCGTTGCATTGATTCTCTGGCGCGAAATTGTTCGGCCAAATCCCCCTTTTCTCCTTGCAATCCTCCCGCACTTCCCTATTTCCATAGCAACGTAAACCTTCAGGAGGCCCCTCCCCCTATGCTTATCCGCGCTTTTGACCGATTTTTCCGCCATGAAGCAGCCGGAGGCATCTTGTTGATGGCATCCGCCATCGCCGCCATGATCGTCGCCAATTCGGGCCTGTCCGAAGGGTATAACAGCGCCCTCTCTTCTGTATTCTCGATCTCGCTAAACGGCGAAGGCCTGTCCAAGCCCCTGATCCTATGGATCAATGACGGCTTGATGGCGGTTTTCTTCTTTCTGATCGGCATGGAGCTGAAGCGCGAAATCCTTGAAGGGAAGCTGAAAAACCCGCGCAATGTCATCCTGCCGGGCATGGCGGCCGTGGGTGGCATGGTGGTTCCTGCGCTGATCTATCTGGCCTTTAACTATGGCGACCCCGAAACGGTGCAAGGCTGGGCTATTCCGGCCGCCACCGATATCGCCTTTGCGCTGGGTGTGCTGGCGCTTCTTGGAAAACGGGTTCCGGTTTCGCTCAAGGTATTTTTGCTGACATTGGCTATTCTGGACGATCTCGGGGCCATCCTGATCATCGCCTTTTTCTATACAGCCGAGCTGAAGGTCGATTATCTTTTGCTGGCGCTCATCCCGCTGGCTGGCCTTGCCTATCAGAATTATCGCGGCGCGCATCGCATTGCGCCCTCCATCCTGCTGGGCACGATCCTGTGGTTTCTGGTGCTTAAATCCGGTGTTCACGCCACGCTGGCCGGCGTGACCACCGCCTTTTTTATTCCAATCGTCGACAAATACGGCAAATCCCCTCTGCATGCGCTGGAAAATGCCCTTGCACCTTATGTGTTATATTTGATCGTGCCTATTTTTGCCTTTGCCAATGCCGGGGTTGATCTTAGCACCATCTCTTTTGCCGATCTTCTTGGTCCCGTGCCGATGGGTATTACCGGCGGCCTTGTAGCCGGTAAGCTGATCGGTGTCTTTGGCATGACATTTTTGTTAGTCAAGCTCGGGGTGGCCCGCCTGCCCGAGGGCGCAAACTGGCTGCACATTCTGGGATTGTCTTTGCTGGCCGGGATCGGCTTCACCATGTCGCTCTTTATCGGCGGGCTGAGCTTTGAAAGCCCAGAGGTGATGAACCTCGTGCGCCTCGGCGTGCTGACAGGCTCGGTAATTGCCGCCACTACCGGCTATGCCATCCTCTATCTGGCATCGCCAAAGCCTGCGCCCGAACCCGCATCATAGTCTGACCGGCCACCTCCTGAAAACCGGAGGTGGCCGGTTAAACCCCGAAACTCCCCTAGATTTCCGCAATAGAACCCCATCACTTTCGGGTGAAGCTGCCGTTTTCCGTCAGGGTTCCAGTTTCTGGACGACTTGTCGCAGCCCGCAACATGCTGTTAAGCTCCCCTAAAGCCACAAAAGCAAAAGGGGAAGCTTGTGAGTCTTTTACAACAATACGCTATATTGCTTGCACTCACGATCGGCACCATCGGTTTTGTCGTTAGCCTTTATGCCATCGCCCGCACGATCGGCAGCAATACCGCCGAGCCAGGAAAAGA
>JALSHK010000478.1 GCA_026982275.1 Paracoccaceae bacterium
CTGGCAAGGGCAATCACCGGCGCATCGGGCATCTCCTTGCGCAGCTCCATCCCCGCTTCCTCGATCAAGGCTCCGGTGGCGCTGAGGGATTTCTCGATCGCGTCTTGCAGGCAGATCGGCTCCAGCAATATCTGCCCGCGCCCGCTTTCCAGATGGCTGAGATCCAGAATTTCATCCAGCAGCCGCGTCAGCCGCTCGCTTTCTCCCTGAATAATGCCGAGAAAACGCTTGGCCTCGGGTGGTTCGAGCTTGTCATCCTCGCGCAGGATTTCGGAAAACGAGCGGATCGAGGTCATCGGGGTGCGCAGCTCGTGGGATACCTGACTGAGGAAAGCATCCTTTTGCGCCCCCATTTCGGTGAGCTGGGCATTGGCGGCGCGCAGCTCGCGGGCGGTGCGCTCCAGCCGGTGGGACTGGTTTTCCAGCTGGTGGGAATATTCCATTATCTGCGCGGTTTCATCGGCGATCTTCATCAGCTCGTCCACCGAAACCGTGCCGCCACCGGCGACCTGGCTGACCATGGCATGGGCCGATGCCGCCCCGACCGAGCCGGCCAGCTCGCGCTCAAGGCTCTGGATCAGCTTGTCGGTGGCATCGGGCAGGCCGCTGGATTTGCCTTGCTGGCGCGCCATTTCAGAAAATAGCCGCTGCGCCGGATCTGTGCCTAGAATGCGCTGCGCCAGCGTAAACAGATCTTCGGAGGTGGCCGAGCGCGATACCAGATAGGAGCCGGTGGCCTTGTCCAGCCGGAACACATCGACAAACTGGCTGGACTGGATGCGCTCCAGCGGGCGCGGGGTGGAAAGCAGCGACCCAAGGATAAACAGCGAGATGTTGAAGGTCATGGACCAGAATAGCGAATGCACCAGCGGATCATAGCCGGTGAGGCCGAACAGCGCGTTGGGGGCCAGAAATCCGAGGCCGAACGGGCCGCTCTCGATCACGGATCGGGACAGGATAAACGCCCCCTCGAAGCCGGGCAAAAACAGCGTATAGGCCCAAAGCGCAAAGCCCGCGAGCAGGCCAAAAAGCGCGCCCGTGCGGGTGGCGCCGCGCCAGAAAAGCCCGCCGATGAGGGATGGAATGATCTGGGCCATGCCCGAAAAGGCGATCAGCCCGATCGAGGCCAGCGCCCCCGAGCCGCCGGTGAGACGAAAATAGAGGTATCCGAGCAGCAAAATGCCGGCAATAGACAGCCGGCGCGAGCGCAAAAGGATGGTGCGGACATCGCCCGAGGTCTCGGTGCGCGGAGGGGAAAAGCGCAGCCAGAGCGGCATGATAATATGGTTGGATACCATGGTGGAAAGCGCAATCGCGGCGATAATCACCATCGAGGTGGCCGAGGAAAATCCACCCAAAAAGGCAAAAAGTGCGAGATTATTCTGCCCTTGCGACAGGGGCAGGGTTAATACATAAAGGTCCGGATTGGAGCCTTCTGGCAGCAATGCATTGCCGGCAATGGCGATGGGCAGCACAAAAAGGCTCATCAATAGCAGATAGCCCGGAAAGGCCCAGCTGGCGGTGGCAAGGTGGCGCTCGTTGGAATTTTCCACCACGATCACCTGAAACATGCGTGGCAGGGTGATAACCGCCATGGCCGAAAGCATGGTCAGACTGATCCAGCGGGCCGAAAAAATGCTATCGCCGCGCAGCATTTCGGGCGGGGCTTTGGCAAAAATATCCGCCGGCCCGCTGGCAATGCCCCAGACCACAAAAATACCCACCGAAAGCAGGGCCAGCAGCTTTACCACGGCCTCGATGGCGATGGCGGTGACCACCCCGTGATGGCGCTCGTTGGCATCCACATTGCGGGTGCCGAAAAGGATGGTGAAAATAGCCAGACCGGCGGCGATCCAAAAGGCGGTAAGATTGGCATTGCCGCCGCTTCCAAACACCGAGAAACTAAGGGTGATGGATTGCAGCTGAAGCGCGATATAGGGGGTAGAGCCGATCACGGCCAGCAGGGTGACCAGCACCGCGAGCGTGGTGCTTTTGCCATAGCGCGAGGAAATCAGATCGGCGATCGAGGTGATGCGCTGGGCGCGCCCTACCCGCAAAAGCTTGCGCAGAAGCCACCACCAGCCGATGAATACCAGCGTTGGTCCCAGATAGATGGTGACAAATTCAAATCCGTTGCGCGCCGCGGATCCAACCGCGCCATAAAATGTCCAGCCCGTGCAATAGACCGAAATCGAGAGCGTATAGACAAAGGGCGAGCGCAGCCAGCCGACCCTTCCGGCCTTGGCCCGCCGCTCGGCCCAGAAGGCGATGGAAAACAGCAGCAAGGCATAAACAAGGCTGGCCGCAATCAGGGTGTTGAGCGACAGCATCGCCTAGCGCGGCTCGAGCCGTCGTGCCATGGCAAGCGCGACCAGAACCAGCCCGAGCCAGGCGCCGAAAATATAGACAAAAATCAGCGGTAGCCCGAAAATGGTGAGCGGGCCGGTAAATACGGTGATAATCGGGGATAAAAACAAAAAGGCACCGATGAATGGCAACAGCATCGCGCCGTCCCGCAGCTTTCGCTTGCGGGTGGCTGAAGTGGCAAGATCATCGCCGCTCATGCCAGCATCTCCAGAACCGTGGTCACGATTTCATTGTTGGAAAACGGCTTGGTCATAAAACAATCCACCCCGAGCGCTTCGGCGGCGTCGCGGTCCTTCGCCTGGCCCTTGGCGGTCAGCACCATCACTTTGGGTCGCTTTCCCGGCAGTTCATCCAGATCTTGCAAAATATCAAAGCCACTGCGGTTCGGCAGCATTATATCAAGGATCACCAGGTCGGGTAATTGTTGCGCCACGCTATCCATGGCCAGCGCGCCGTCCGATTGCTCTCCCACCTCCAGCCCTTCCCGCTCCAGCAAAAAGCGCAGGGACTCCATAATATTAGGCTCGTCTTCAATAATTAATATACGCTTGGCCAACCTGTTCTCTCCCATTTTGCCAAGAGTAGCGCTTTGAACAAAAAAAGAGCAAGAGATTTGTTATTTGTTTGATCGGGGGGGCGGGAACAACCTTGATTCAAAATACAACCCTTGGCAATGTCGTCTCTTAATAGGTGAATCACTTTTGATTCCATGATATTAAAGGGAAAACTATATGAAAACCCGTATTATCCGAGGCCTGATCGCTATTGGCCCCCTGTTTGTCGGCGCGTGCACCACGGTCCCTACGACGACAAGCGCTCCCAGCTACGAGCCTCTCTCGGGCAGCAGCGCGACCAGCACCAGCACATTGGGTGGTATCGCTATGCGCCTGAACAATACTACAGGGGCTGTGGCTTTTGCGGAGGTGAGCGGAAGCCTTACCCATAATACCGGATCCATAACCGTGAATGACGGATTATATTCCCTGACCGATGCTGACGGGCCGGATGGCAACGGGACACTGACGGATGGCACGGTTTCCCTTGTGGAAATGACAGAAGCAACGGGTGCCGCGCCACTGTTTTCCGGCAATTATGATTATGTCCGCCCCTACCAAAGCAATTATACGGTAGCCGGAGTAAACTATGATGTTTTCGGCTCTTACGGAATCGTGACAAGTGTTGCCGATATACCAAACGCGGGCAATGCCGTATATAACGGCGAGGCCGGCGGCAATCTGCAAACCGGCATCGGCGGATTTTCGATCAATGGCGGCACCAGCCTGGTCGAGGTGGATTTTGCTGCGGGCACAGTGGATGTAACGGTAACCGGATTTACAGCCGTGGATTTTGCATCCGGGCTGGTGATTACCCCTAGCTTTGATACGGTTCGGCTTACAGGAATGGGCATTAGCGGGAACTGGTTTGGTGGCGGCTCGTTCGAGACCCTTGATGGTCCGGTTGTGGTAAATGTGGTCGGGCCAAATTTTTTCGGCAACTCGGGCGGGAATTTTTTCGGATATGATGCAACCATATCGGCACCGGACGAGGTTGGCGGAGGGTTGCTCGTCGGGGGTGACAACGCCACCATCACCATCGCCTTCATTGCCGACTAGGGTTTTGAGGCGATCGCCGGCTTATTGCGCTTCGTCCCCCAGAATTTGTGGCTCGGTGCGGGCACTACAGCTGCTGCGCGGGCAAATGCGGCAGGTAATGCCTACGGGGCGCGGCTCGCCCAGATCGGGCAGCCATCCCGAAAGCAGGGCGCGCTGCTCGTAATGCACGATCAGCATGGCGGAATTCATCTGTGCGGGCTGGCCAAACTGCGGTGCGCCTTGGGATTCAGCAATAGCAAGGGCGATGAATTTATGCTTGCCGGGCAGCTCCAGCACCGCCGCCACCGGCGTTTGCGGCGTGGTGAAGCTTTGAAATAGCGGCCAAAGCGAGCAGGCATTGCCATGGCGCGGGAATGAAAAATCCGCGATCGGACGACGAAAAAGCGCCCGCCCCGCTGCATTGGCAACGATCAGCCCCACGGGCGGTGCGGCGGTTTCTGCCTGATTTTGAAAGGCCAAGCGCCGAAACACCGCATGCAGGTCGGCATTAAAATCTTGCGCGATACTCGACGGGTTATAGTGCCGCCGCCGCGTGGTCTCCTTAAAATCCCGCAGCGGCAGCCTTTGGGCATCCTGCGCGTAGTTTTGCAAAAACTCGGTAACGAGGCGGGTGGTCTCGGAATTTTCCAATTGGCTGTCTTCGGCGATAATCCGGTTCACCAGATAGACGATCTCTACCTGGCTGGCGGGCGAGCTGCCAAGATCATCCAACGGCGGAAAGCTGTAATTGTGCCTTTCCAGAAAGGCGTCCAGCTCTTCTTGTGGAGTGGCAATGCCGGCTTTGGGGTCGGCCTTTTTATCAAAATACTGCACCAGCGATTGCGCGGCATCGGTCAGGCGGCGGCTTTCTTCGTGAATAATCTGGTGAAACCGTGCCTGCTTTTCGGGTTCGATATCCTCGATATTTCTCAGGATATTCGAGGTGGAGCGGATGGCGGTAATATTGGAAAGCATATTATGCAGGCTTTCGGCCAGAAACGGATCATGGGTCAGGCGGTCCGACAGGGCGGTAATGGTTGCTTCCTGATCCCTGGTCTGACGATATAGCGCTGCAATCATCTGCGCCCAGCCCGGAAAACGCCCGGCCAGCTCCTCGATTCCCGCCACCTCGGCCCCGATGGCGGGATGGTGGGCGGCGGCCTCGTGCAGATCGCTTATCTTGGCCGAATCCACCCCGTCAGACAGGCTGGAAGCCGGCACATCCAGCACCCGGGCGATGGCGAGCAATACCTTTCCGGCTACCGTTCGGCGGTTGTGTTCTATCAGGTTCAAATATGAAGCCGAAATTCCGGCCTTGGCGGCCAGCGCCTTTTGGGTCAGCTTTGCTTGCCTACGTTGCTCGCGAATACGGGTGCCGGAAAGAGATTTTCGCATGTGATTCCAAGCCTTTGCCGCTTTGTCGTGATAATTTGTTTACAGTATACCAGTGGATATTAATAATACTTTTACAAATTTACGCTGTAAACACAATCAGTTATTGCAAAGTTAACAAATGCCCCCAGAATGGCCATGCGGCAATATAGCCGTGCCGGTTCGCCGGTTAAACCGACACGAATGGGAGGAAATTCATGTCTAAATTTATAATGAACCGTCGTGGGTTGCTGAAAACCGGGGCCGCTGCCGGCGCCGGTATGGCGATGCCGACGATCCTGACGGCTGCCAGTCATGGTGGCTATACCAATGCGCCGACCGGCAGCACCGTAACGCTTGGCTTCAATGTGCCGCAATCCGGTCCGTATGCGGATGAGGGTGCTGACGAGCTTCGCGCCTATTATCTTGCCGTAAAGCACCTGAATGGCGAGGGTGATGGCGGAATGATGAACACGTTCTCGTCCAAAGAGCTGAAGGGTAACGGGATTTTGGGGCGCAAGGTTGAATATGTAACCGGCGACACCCAGACCAAATCCGACGCTGCGCGGGCATCCGCACAATCCATGATCCAGAAAGACGGCGCGGTGATGATCACCGGTGGTTCGTCATCGGGTGTTGCGGTTGCGGTGCAGGCGCTGTGCCAGGAAGCCGGCATTATCTTTATGGCGGGCTTGACCCACTCCAACGATACCACGGGCAAAGATAAAAAAGCCAATGGTTTCCGCCACTTCTTTAACAGCTATATGTCGGGTGCCGCTCTGGCGCCGGTGTTGGAAAGCGCCTATGGCAGTGATCGCAATGCCTATCACCTGACCGCTGATTATAACTGGGGCTGGACCACACAGGAATCGATCGCCGCGGCGACCGAGGCCAAAGGCTGGACAACCGTTGCCAATGTGCTGACCCCGCTAACCACCACGGATTTCAGCTCCTATATCGCACCTGTGCTTAATTCCGGCGCGGATGTTCTGGTGCTGAACCATTATGGCGGCAATATGATCAACTCGTTGACTTCTGCGGTGCAGTTTGGCCTGCGGGACAGGCTGGTGAATGACAAGAACTTCGAGATTGTTGTGCCGCTTTACTCGCGCCTGATGGCAAAAGGTGCCGGTGAAAACGTGAAGGGCATCTATGGTTCGACCAACTGGCACTGGTCGCTGCAGGATGAGGGTTCCAAAGCCTTTGTCAAATCCTTTGGTGAAGAATACGGCTTCCCGCCATCACAGGCCGCACACACGGTATATTGCCAGACCCTGCTTTATGCGGATGCTTGCGAGCGTGCCGGCACCCACCAGCCTTGTGCGGTGGTCGAAGCGCTTGAGGGCTTTGACTTTGACGGTCTGGGCAATGGTCCTACGCATTATCGTGCGGGCGATCACCAGTGCTTCAAGGACGTTCTTGTGGTGCGCGGGAAAGAAAACCCGACATCCGAGTTTGACCTGCTGGAGATCGTGGAAGTTACACCGCGGGCGCAGGTCGAGTATCCGGTGGATCACCCGATGATGGGTGACGGTGCCTTGGGCAACTGTAACAACGGCGGCTAAGTTTCCCCCTCGGGAAAACCTTCCGGTCGCGCATATGCGCGGCCGGCTTTTCTGCAAAACCGCAGCTTTCATTTCATGTAAAACGGAGCAGGCCGAGCTATGGACGCCATCCTTCTGCAAATACTCAACGGGATCGACAAGGGCAGCGCCTATGCGTTGATCGCTTTGGGTCTGACCCTGATTTTCGGCACGCTTGGCGTGGTTAACTTTACCCATGGCGCGCTTTTTATGCTTGGTGCCTTTGTGGCAGTGACCGTTGGCAAAGCCCTCGATATATCCAAGATCACCATTGACCCGACAAAGGTGGATTTCCTTGGCAATCCGGCCAAAATCAGAACGCCTTATGTGACGGAATGGTTCGGAGATTTCGGCTTTTGGCTGATCGAATGGTCGGTTCTGGTTTCGGTTATAGTTGCCATTCCGATTATGGTTCTGATCGGGATCATCATGGAGCGCGGCCTGATCAAGCATTTCTACAACCGCCCTCACGCAGACCAGATTCTGGTAACCTTCGGTTTGGCGATTGTATTGCAAAATATCATCAAAGCCGTATTCGGCGCCAACCCAATTCCGCAATCCGCCCCTGATTTGCTGCAAGGCTCGGTAGATTTTGGTGTGTTGATCGGCATGACCGAAAACGCGGTCATCTATCCGCTCTGGCGGCTGGTGTATTTTCTTTTCTCGATGGTTCTGATCGGCGGCGTATTTGCCTTTTTGCGCTTTACCACCTTTGGTATGGTGGTGCGCGCGGGCATGGCGGATCGTGAAACCGTGGGTCTGATGGGGATCAATATCGACCGGCGGTTTACCATCATGTTTGGTGTCGCGGCTGCCGTGGCCGGGCTTGCCGGTGTGATGTATACACCCATTAGCCCGCCCAATTACCCTATGGGTATGGATTTCCTCGTGCTAAGCTTTGTGGTGGTTGTGGTTGGTGGCATGGGCAGTTTGCCCGGCGCTGTGCTGGCGGGCTTCCTGCTCGGCATTATCGAAAGCTTTGCCTCCATGCCGCTGATCAAGGATGCGATTGCTTCCATAGGCTTGCCCAGCATTGACCAAATTATCATTTACCTCGTGGCTGTCGTCGTCTTGCTGGTTCGGCCTCGCGGGCTGATGGGCAAAGCTGGCATGATGGAGGATTAAGGACATGACCATAATGAGAGATCGAACCCTTCTGATCATATTTACGCTGTTTGTTTTGGCAGCTCCGCTGATCTTTGCTCCTACCGGAGCGGCTTATCCGGACCTGTTGCAGCGCTTTGCCATTTATGGAATTTTTGCTATCGGCTTTAACATCCTGTTCGGCCTTACCGGATACCTCTCCTTTGGCCATGCGGCTTTTCTGGGGGTCGGCTCATATGCTGCGGTCTGGATGTTCAAGCTGCTGAGCATGAATATTCTGCCCGCGCTGCTTGTTTCTGTTGTGATGGCGGGTCTGTTTTCAGTGGTGATCGGCTATATCAGTTTGCGCCGCTCGGGGATCTATTTTTCGATCCTCACTCTGGCCTTGGCGCAAATGAGCTATGTTCTGGCCTATTCCGTTCTCACGCCATTGACCAATGGCGAAACCGGCTTGCAGCTGCGCCTTGATGATCCGCGAATTCT
>JALSHK010000479.1 GCA_026982275.1 Paracoccaceae bacterium
GGGCTGCCGCTATCGGTGATCACCTCCCCCGTCACAAAGCCGAGGCTTGGAGAAAGCTGAACATTGTTCAGGGCCCGAAGCTGGGCGTTTGTCTGTTCCAGCTGGAGCGCGGCCTCCTGCCAGCCCTTCATGCGCTGCAATTCTTGCCGTAGCTCCTGATTTCGTTCGTATATCTGGGCATAGGATTGGTAATCCGATATGATCCGGGTGAACTGGGTGATCGGGGCCAACGCCCATGCCATATTCGGAACAAACCGGTCCACCAGCGCCATGCGGAATCGCTCCACGCGGGGATTATCGATGCGCCCGAGAATAAACAGGGCAAAGAAAATGAACAGCGTAATCCCGACCATCAGCCGCCTGATCGCCCGCCATGCATTGCTTTGCTCATTTGCCGCCACGCACCCTCGCAATCGCCTTTCGGCTTAATAATGACCCGCTCGGGTCAGTTGCCGTAGTCCAGAATATGCTGAAGCTGGTTTTCAAATTCAAGCGCTTTGCCGGTGCCAAGCGCCACGCAGTTCAGGGTTTCATCCGCGACTGAAATAGCCAGCCCCGTTTGTTCGCGCAGCGCAAGATCCAGATCTCCAAGTAAAGCCCCGCCGCCTGTCAGCATCACACCGCGATCCACAATATCGGCGGCCAGATCCGGCGGGGTGCTTTCGAGCGCAGCCATTACCGCATCACAAATCTGCTGCACCGGCTCGGCCAGCGCTTCGGCCACACTTGCCTGTGTGATCTCGATTTCCTTAGGCACGCCGTTCAATAGGTCGCGACCACGAATTTCCATGCTTGCCCCGCGCCCGTCATCGGGAATTCGCGCGCTGCCGATGGATGTTTTGATCCGCTCTGCGGTGGAATCCCCCACCAGAATATTGTGCTGCCGGCGCAGATGCGAGATAATCGCCTCATCCATCCGGTCTCCGCCTACGCGCACCGAGCGGGCATATACCACATCTCCCAGCGATAGCACCGCCACCTCGGTGGTGCCGCCGCCGATATCCACTACCATAGAGCCGGTAGGATCGGTAATGGGCATGCCCGCGCCGATCGCGGCCGCAATAGGCTCGGCAATCAGGCCGACCTTGCCCGCGCCGGCCTGCTCGACCGAGCTGCGAATGGCGCGCTTTTCCACCGGCGTGGCCCCGTGGGGCACACAGACAATAATCCGAGGCTTGGGCACAAACCAGGAGCGGCGGTGGATTTTCTTGATGAAATGTTTGATCATTTCTTCGGCCACATCGAAATCGGCAATCACCCCGTCACGCATCGGGCGAATGGCCTCGATGCTGCCCGGCGTGCGCCCCAGCATCAGCTTGGCATCCTCGCCCACGGCCAATACCTGCTTTTTGCCATCGCGGATATGATAAGCAACCACAGAAGGCTCATTGAGGATAATCCCCTTGCCCTTCATATAAATCAACGTGTTTGCGGTGCCCAGATCAATGGCCATATCTGCCGAAAATAAGCCGCCAAGTAGCCCAACCATATACGTATCCTTGCCTGTAGGAGCGGGCCAGTTTGCCCGAATTATCTGCTGATATGCCCTTATAGGCATAAGCATTAGCAGTTAAAAGCCCGCTTTTCCAGCCTGCAGATAAATCAGCAAGATTTCACCCGATACAACAAAGCCCTAACGGGCTTCTTTTCTGCAAAATACTCTCGGGGGGCTGCCGGTGGCAGCGGGGGCGCGAGCGCCCCCTCCACGGCTCAAACAGGTGCAGTTTTTCCGCGCCGCACCACAAGATTGTTCAAAGCATTGATATAGGCCTTGGCCGAGGCCACCACCGTATCGGTATCGGCGCTTTGCCCCGTCACGATCTTGCCATCTTCCTCCATGCGCACGCTCACCGTCGCCTGCGCATCGGTCCCTGCGGTTACCGCATGCACCTGATAGAGCTGCAAGCGTGCGCTATGGGGAAACACTTCCTTGATTGCGGCAAAAGTCGCATCCACCGGCCCGTCGCCCGTGGCGGTTACGCTGTGGCTTTCCCCGCCAATGCTCAGCACCATTTCGGCGCTTTGTGGTCCTTGGGTGCCGCAAATCACCCGCAAGCTTTCCAGCTTCAGTTCCCCTTCCAGGGGGCGGCCGGAGGAGGTGTTCATCAGGGCCACCAGATCATCGTCAAAAATCTCTTTTTTCCGGTCCGCCAGCTCTTTGAAGCGCACAAATACATCCTTGAGCTGGTTATCCCCGAGTGTAAAGCCGAGGTTTTCCAGCTTGGAGCGCAGCGCCGCCCGCCCCGAATGCTTGCCCATCACCAAGGAGGTCTCGCTCAGTCCGATATCCTCGGGGCGCATAATCTCGAAGGTTTCGGCATTTTTCAACATGCCGTCCTGATGGATCCCGCTTTCATGGGCAAAAGCATTTTTGCCGACAATCGCCTTGTTATACTGCACCGGAAAGCCCGATACCGTGGCCACTTTGCGGCTGATATTCATGATCTGGGTGGTATCGATTTCGGTGCGATAGGGCATAATATCATTGCGCACCTTGATCGCCATTACCACTTCTTCAAGCGCGGTATTGCCCGCGCGCTCGCCCAGGCCATTAATCGTGCATTCAATCTGCCGCGCGCCGGCATCCACCGCCGCCAAAGCATTGGCCGTAGCCATGCCCAGATCATTATGGCAATGGGTGGCAAAGATAATTTCATCCGCGCCGGGCACCCGATCGAGCAGCATTTTAATGATATCGCCGCTTTCGGCAGGGGCGGTATAGCCCACGGTATCGGGGATGTTGATGGTGGTCGCGCCCGCCTTGATCGCGATCTCCACCACGCGGCACAGGTAGTCATCCTCGGTGCGGGTGGCATCCATGGGCGACCATTGGATATTGTCGCACAGGTTGCGCGCAAGGGTTACGCTATCATGGATGGCATCGGCCATCTCGTCCATATCCATGCCGGTAATGGCGCGGTGGGAGGGCGAGGTGCCGATGAAGGTATGAATGCGTGGTAGGTTGGCGTGTTTCACCGCCTCCCATGCGCGCTCTATATCGCCGGGCTTGGCCCGCGAAAGCCCGCAAATCACCGAGCGATCCGACCGCTTGGCGATCTCGCTCACAGCGGCAAAATCGCCTTCAGAAGCAATCGGAAAGCCCGCCTCGATAATATCCACCCCCATATTATCCAGCATCTCGGCAATTTCGAGCTTTTCGTTATGGGTCATGGTGGCGCCCGGGCTTTGCTCGCCATCGCGCAGGGTGGTGTCAAAAATCAACACGCGGGATTGGTCATCGGTCATGGTTTTATTCCTTAGCTTTCAAGAAGTTTGGTGCGAATTCCGGCTCCCCTGAGCGCACGCACCAACATCCTTGGCGCGCTCAGGGGCGGCTAAGGCGTAGGATTTCGGCAATGGGGTGATCGACCATTGGAAATGAAATATGTGGCGCTAAATTACACATGCCCGCACTATACGCAGGCTTTCACGGAGTTAAAGGGAAAAATGACGGATTGCCGGATTTTCATCGGCACGGCGGCAGGCTAGTCACAGCTCCGCCCAATGACATTGTTGCTTGAATCCCGATAGTAGGTGCAATTGCCGTCCTGCAATACCGAGCTGCCGCCATCATATCCGGTTTGATTATCTGGCGCGGACAGAAACAAAAGCAGGATTATCACCGCCCCGCCTGCAAATTTATAAACGGTAGGGCGCTTAATGCTCGTGTCTTTCCACAGGATAAATACCGCCAGCGGCGCAAGGATCAGGGCGAGCAGCGCATCAAATGCCCCCCCCAGCACCAGCACGGCAAAAATAATCCCGCCGGTAATCATCCATTTTTTCTGCTTGTCGAATATGCTGCCCGTCCATAGCGCATAAAACCCGGCGGGAAAGAATATCAGCAGCCATGCATATAGCAGGGTTTTATGATCCTGCCAGCGGGAAGGCGAAGTGATGTGGCTTTCCATCGGCGGCCCTCCCGTGGCTTTGCTTTAGTCGCGGCTGGCAGCCGCCGCTTCTTCTTCGGTTGCCGGATTGCCATTGGCCCAGAAGCCGTCATATTCCTCGCCCGAAGCATAGCGCATCACCCCGCGCCCCTGCCGCTGGCCCTTGGAAAAGAAGCCCTCGTAGACATCGCCATTGGGGTATTTTGCGGCCCCTTCGCCGTCGATTTCGCCGCCCGACCAGTTGCCGGTATATTCAAAGCCGTCGGGCATGGTGATTGTGCCTTGCCCTTCGCGCTGCCCGGCCACAAACGAGCCGGTATATATGGTGCCGTCGGAATAGGTGGCCACACCCTGACCATCGCGCAACCCGTCTTTCCATTCGCCGGTATATTGATAGCCGTCCTGATAGGTCATGGTGCCGGTGCCGTGGTTTTTGGCATTGCGGAATTCGCCCTCATAGACAAGCCCGTTTTCATAGCGCGCAATGCCGCTGCCTTCGATCACACCGTTTACCCATGATCCGTCATAAGAAGAGCCATCGGCATATACGATCCTGCCTTGCCCATGGGCGACATCATTCAGGAAACTGCCCTCGTATACCGAGCCGTCCGGATAGGTAACCTTGCCATCGCCCTCGATCCGGCCATCCACCCAGATGCCGGTATAGACATAGCCATCCGCGCCGATAAAGGTGCCGGTGCCGTTGCGCTGGTCTGCCGAGAATTCACCCTCGTAGCGGTCGCCATTGGCATAGCTGGCAATGCCTTGCCCCTCGCGCTGGCCATTCACCATATCGCCCTCGTAGCGATCGCCATTGGCCTGAACCAGAACGCCGCGTCCGTTGATCTGGCCGTTCTGCCAGGCGCCTTCATAGGTCACGCCGTCAGGCAGGCTCAGCGAGCCTTGCCCCTCGCGCACGCCGCGCACGATATCGCCGTCATAGATTGCGCCGTCAGGATAGGTGATGCGCCCGCGCCCGTGTTTCACGCCGTTTTCCCAGGTGCCTTCATAGATATAGCCATTGGGGCTGGTCATGGTGCCGGTGCCGTTATGCACCGCATTCAGGAATTCGCCGCTATAGACAACGCCATTGGCATAAGAGGCTGTGCCGGTGCCTGAAATTTTCCCGTCCACCCAGGAGCCTTCATAGGTGCCACCATCGGAAAAGGTGATCTTGCCTTGCCCCTCGGGGCGGCCATTCACGAAATCCCCCTCATATACAGAGCCATTGGGAAAGCGCGCCACGCCAACCCCCTCAATACGGCCCTCGACCCACTGGCCGGAATATTCATAGCCATTGGGCAGGCGATAGGTGCCTTGCCCGTGCTGCTTGCCATCCAGAAATTCGCCCTCGTAGATCCCGCCAGTGTCGTATTGCTTGGTTTCAACGCTGGTTTCCTGCGCATAGGCGGGCGAAAAGCCCACCGTAAGGCCGATGGAAGCCACGCCAAGAGCGGCTGCACTAAATAAAAGGCGATGTTTCAACATATTTCTCCGACTGTCGGGCAATCGCTCAAAGTGGCGATGTGCTATAATTACGCAAATATTAGGAGCTAACGCGCGGCGGGGCAACGGTTTTTTGAAACAATACGCCAGAAGATGCTGGCGCGGCTTGTAATATCGGCCCCCGCGCGTGTATTTCTCTAGGTATAGCTCCCACTTACGAGGCCACCATGGCACAGAAATTCAGAATGACACTGGCCCAGATGAACCCGACCGTGGGGGATTTTGCCGGAAATATCGAAAAAGCCGTGCAGGCCCATAGGGCAGGGGCCAAGGCCGGGGCTGATCTTGTGGCCCTGCCCGAGATGTTTCTGACCGGATATCAAACCCAGGATCTGGTGCAAAAGCCCGCCTTTCTCGCCTATAGCGCCCGCGCGCTGCAAGAGCTGGCGGCGCTTTGTCAAGACGGCCCCGCCCTGACCATCGGCGCGCCGCTAGTGGAGGGGGATGCCCTATATAATGCCTATTTCCTGCTCAAGGGGGGCGAGCTGCGGGTGGTGGCGCGCAAGCATCACCTGCCCAACGAGGATGTATTTGACGAGCAGCGCCTGTTTGACAGCGCGCCGATTTCCGGCCCGTTCGAGCTGAACGGCCTGCGCATCGGCTGCCCGGTTTGCGAGGATGCGTGGCACGAGGATGTGGCCGAGACCATGGCCGAAACGGGGGCAGAGATTTTGCTGGTGCCCAACGGCTCGCCCTATCGGCGCGGCAAGCACGAGCTGCGCATGGGGATTATGGTGTCGCGCGTGGTCGAGACCGGCCTGCCGCTGGTCTATCTGAATATGGTGGGCGGGCAGGATGATCAGGTGTTTGACGGCGCGAGCTTTGTGCTGAATCCGCGCGGTGCGCTGGCGGTGCAAATGCCGGTATTTGACGAAAACATCCGGCATGTGGATTTCGAGCAGGGCGAAAACGGCTGGAAAGCAGTGCAAGGCCTGCGCGATATTCACCCCGATAGCTGGGCGCAGGATTACCGCTGCATGGTGGAATCCTTGCGCGATTATATGGCAAAAACCGGTTTCAAAAAGGTGTTGCTGGGGCTTTCGGGGGGCATTGATTCCGCGATTGTGGCCACGATTGCCGCCGATGCGCTTGGCCCGCAGAATGTGCGCTGTGTGATGCTGCCCTCTGAATATACCAGCGGGGAATCGCTGGCGGATGCGCGCGCGGTGGCCACGGCGCTTGGCTGCCGGCTGGATACCGTGCCGATCGGGGCCGGGCGCGCGGCGATTACTGCAACGCTGGCGCCGCTCTTTGAGGGGCTGGAAGCCGATGTGACCGAGGAGAATATCCAGTCGCGCCTGCGCGGGCTGCTCTTGATGGCGATGAGCAATAAATTCGGGGAAATGCTGCTGACCACCGGCAATAAATCCGAGGTCGCCGTGGGCTATGCCACGATCTATGGCGATATGGCGGGGGGCTATAACCCGATCAAAGACCTTTATAAGACCCGCGTTTTTGAGACCTGCCGCTGGCGCAATGCCAATCACGCCCCATGGATGATGGGCCCTGCGGGCGAGGTGATATCGCCCAATGTGATCGACAAACCCCCGACCGCCGAGCTGCGCGAAGATCAAAAAGACGAGGATTCCTTGCCTGCCTACGAGGTGTTGGACGCCATTCTGGAA
>JALSHK010000480.1 GCA_026982275.1 Paracoccaceae bacterium
AGCGCGCAATATCTGCCAGCCAGGGTGAATGATATGGCGCTGCGGGTCATCGGGCTGACCAGCATGATCTATGTGCCGTTTGATATTCTGAGCGATACCATGCTTCGCAGCTCCGCGCGCTCTGATGCCTATAATCTGGCGCAGCAATTTGGCGGCACCGCGTGGCTATGGGGTGCGCTTTGGCTGCTGATCAGCCTTGCGGTAATATGGAAGACGATGCGCAAAGGGTTACGATAAAGCCCGCCGAGCGAAGCGAGGCTACGGCCGGCGGCAACCCGTGTTTTCAGCTTGCTGAAAACCGTGCCTTTGTCGAGCGGGGGGCTTTAGCCTCCCCGAGACAAAGGCACACTCGGTTAGAGGAAAGCGCAATCGCCAGCCGTGTCGCCCTCCACTCCGGTTGTTTTGCTGACGCAAAACAATCCTCGCGTTTGGGCCGTGGCCTCGCTTCGCTCGGCGGACTATGTCTTTGGGCTTCGCTCGGCAGACTATGCCTTTGCCGCTCCATATCCACCACCTCCCGGCGTTTCCAGCCAGTAGATATCACCTGCTTTCATCTCGCGTTTATCCGCCGAGGCCAGTTCCTCAAGGCTGCCATCCTCGCGCAGAATACGGGTGCGCCCCAGCCCTCCGGCATCGCCGCCCGCAAGCCCGGGGGGCGGGGTGATGCGGTGCCCCGATAGCACCGCCACCGTCATCGGCTCCAGAAACCTTATCCGCCGTGTTGTGCCGTCTCCGCCGGCAAATTCCCCCTTGCCGCCCGAGCCTTTGCGGAGGGAGAATTCCTCCAGAAGCACCGGATAGCGCCATTCCAGCACCTCCGGATCGGTCAGGCGGGAGTTGGTCATATGGGTGTGGATGCCGCTGGTGCCGTCATGGCCCGTGCCGTCATGGCGCAGCCCTGCGCCCGAGCCGCCGCAGATGGTTTCGTAATACTGGTATTTTTCATTGCCCCATGTGGTATTGTTCATGGTGCTTTGCGAGGCCGCCTGCACCCCGAGCGCCAGCAGCAGTGCCGAGGTCACGGCTTGGCTGGTTTCCACATTGCCCGCGATCACCGCCGCCGGATATTGCGGTGACAGCATGGTGCCGCTCGGGAGGATCACATTGAGCGGCTTCATTACCCCTTCGTTCATCGGGATATTATCATCCACCAACAGCCGAAACACATAAAGCACAGCAGCGCGGGTCACCGGCTCTGGCGCGTTATAATTGGTAGCGAGCTGGCCGGTGGTGCCGGTGAAATCAATGGTAGCGCTGCGGGCCTGTTTATCAACACTGATCTTCAGCTTGATCTCGCGCGGGTTGCCGTCAAAATCCGGATCCATCGGGTAGGTGTAGGTCGCATCCTGCAGGGTCTCGATCGCGCGGCGCACGCATTCCTCGGCGTTATTTTGCACATGTTTCATATAGGCCTGCACCACCTCCAGCCCGAAATGCGCCACCATTTTGCGCAGCTCTTGCGCGCCTTTTTCGCAGCTTGCGACCTGCGCTTTCAGGTCCGCAATATTGATATCCGGCGCGCGCACGGGGTATTTGGCCCCCAGCAGCAGCTCGCGGGTTTCTGCCTCGCGAAAATGGCCCTGATCCACCAGCTTCCAGTTGTCAATCAGCGCGCCTTCGTCATGGATGCTCCGGCTGTCAGGCGGCATGGAGCCGGGCGTTAGCCCGCCAACATCTGTATGGTGGCCCCGCGCCGAGGTATAGAACAGCACCTTGCCATCCGCGCTGAAAACCGGCGTTACCACGGTAATATCCGGCAGATGCGTGCCGCCATTATAGGGTGCGTTCAGCACATAGACATCGCCATCTTTCATCACCGGGTTTTGCGCGATAATCGCCTGCACAGAGGCCCCCATAGAGCCAAGATGCACCGGCATATGCGGCGCGTTGGCGATCAGATCGCCCGCCGCATCAAACACCGCACAGCTGAAATCGAGCCGTTCTTTTATGGTGACCGAGGCGGCGGTATTTTCCAGCACCGCGCCCATCTGCTCGGCGATTGACATATAAAGGTTGTTGAACACCTCCAGCATTACAGGGTCGGCCTTGGTGCCAATGGCATGATCGCGCGAAATCGCCTCGTAGCGCAGCAGTTCCACATGGTTATGCGCGGTAATGCGGGCGCGCCAGCCCGGCTCGATGGCGATGGAAGTATGAGGCTCCACCAGCACGGCGGGGCCGGTAATGGTATCGCCCGGCTTTACGGATTCGCGCCGCACAAACCGCGCTTCGTGCCACGCGCCGCCCAGATAAACCGGTGCAGTCAGCGCTGTTTCATAGATTTCCCCGCGCGATATGGTTTCAAGCGTCGGTTCGGTAAGGTCCGTTGCGCTGCCTACAGCCTCGACGCTGACATTCTCGATCACCAGCGGGGCGTTATCGGGTGAAAAGCCAAAGCGCGCTTTATGGGCAGTGGTGAAACTATCCCGCATCACGGCTTCGTCGGCAAACGGGATCGGCAGGCTGGTATCGGTGCCCTTTACCTTGAGATGCAGCAACATGCTCACAGAAATACCGGATTCTGGCACCCCTTGCGCCTCGACTTCGGATAATGCCTGAACGCCTAGCCCGTCGATCATAGCGGCCGCTTCAAGACGGGTTGTGGGGTTTAGCTCTGCCTCCATCGCCTGCGCACGGGCGGCGCGGATATCGGCCAGCCCCATGCCATAAGCCGACAAAAGCGAGGCCATCGGGTGGATCAAACAGGTGGTCATGCCAAGGGTGTCGGCAATGGCGCAGGCGTGCTGTGCGCCGGCCCCGCCAAATACGCTCAGGCAATATTCGGTCACATCATAGCCGCGCTGCACGCTGATTTTTTTGATCGCGTTTGCCATGTTTTCCACCGCAATGCGCAGGAAGCCATCGGCAACATCTTCGGGCGCGCGGCCAACCTTTTTCGCCAGCGTGACAAAGGCCTCGCGGGTGGCGGCCACATCCAGCGGCTGTTCGGCATCGGGGCCGAATATGGCGGGGAAAAACTCGGGGCGCAATTTTCCGACCATCACATTGGCATCGGTCACGGCCAGCACCCCATCGCGCCCGTAGCAGACCGGCCCGGGATTGGCGCCGGCACTTTCCGGCCCCACCTGCATCCGGCCATTATCATAGGTCAGCAGGCTGCCGCCCCCTGCGGCCACGGTGTGGATATTCATCATCGGCGCGGTGATGCGCACGCCAGCGACCTCGGTATTCAGCACCCGCTCGTATTCACCGGCAAAATGGCAGACATCGCTTGAGGTTCCCCCCATATCAAAGCCAATCACGCGGTCTTTGCCCGCGATCTGGCTGGTGGCGACACAGCCCACAACCCCGCCGGCAGGGCCAGAGAGGATCGCATCCTTGCCCTGAAAGGCCTGTGCATCGGTCAGCCCGCCAGAGCTTTGCATGAACATCAGCTTGCCGGTGGTATCGCCCTCAAAAGCCGCCGCTACGCGATCAATATAGCGCCGTAAAATGGGCGTAAGATAGGCATCCACCACAGTGGTATCCCCGCGCGATACCATCTTCATCAGGGGCGACACCTCATGGCTGACAGATACCTGCGCAAAGCCGGCCTTGCGGGCAATATCCGCCGCCTGCGCTTCATGGGCGTGGTGCCGGTAGCCATGCACAAACACAATCGCACAGGCCCGAATGCCGCGCGCAAAAGCCTGCCGCAACGCCGCGTCTAGCGCAGGCGCGTCGAGCGGGGCCTCGATGGCCCCCGAGGCGCGCACCCGCTCATCGGCTTCGATCACCTCGTCGTAAAGCATCTCGGGCAGCAGGATTTCGCGGTCAAACAGCTTCGGGCGGTTTTGATAGGCCAGCCGTAGCTGGTCTCCCAGCCCCTTGGTGGTGACCAGCACCACAGGATCGCCCTTGCGCTCCAACAGCGCGTTGGTGGCGACGGTGGTGCCCATCTTGACGGCGTTCACCATGCTGGCAGGGATTTTTGCATCCTTTCCCAGCCTCAGGAAACCGCGAATACCATGCAGAGCTGCGTCTTCGTATTGCTCGGGGCTTTCAGAAAGAAGCTTGCTGGTGTGTAGTGCGCCTTTTGGATCTCGCGCCACGATATCGGTGAAGGTGCCGCCACGGTCTATCCAGAAATCCCACGCTGTCATGCTGCTCTCCATTTACGGTTTTCTTATGGTTAGAGCTTTGCGGTGACGGGTGCAAGCGCAGGGTTTAACGGGTTGTTGCTCGCTTAACCTATCGTTAATTCATTACTACTAACCTAGGTTAGTAGTAATAGAGCAATAGGATTTATCGTATGAAACCAACGCCTAAGCAGGAAATCATGGCTAATTTCTTCAATGCGCTTGCCCATCCGCGCCGGCAGATGATCTTCAAGGTGTTGCAAGAGGCCGGTAGCCATGGCCTGCCATTTCACCGCCTTTTGCACCGCACCGGCCTAAAGCGTGCCACGCTCGCTTTCCATCTTGGTAAAATGGGGGCCGGCCGCATCATCAAGCGCCGGGCCAAAGGCTCTGAAACTTGGTTAACTCTGGATTACGCCCCGTTTTTTATGTATCACGAGCCGCTAAACGGCTTGAGCAAAAAGCCTCCGATGGCCGTAAAGTGATGTGCCAAACGGAAAATTGAAATCGCAATATCCGGATCCATGCGCTATAGTCGCAATATGTCTATCTGGACCCGAATCTCTGATGCTCTCAAATCTCTCGCCTCTGGCGAGGGGCTGTCAAACCTGTTTGACCAATTGCGCACCCCGCCGGAGCGCTCGATCGGCTTCACCATCGCGATCATCGGGCTGGGTGCGAAGATGGCCAAGGCCGACGGGCAGGTTACCCGTGAGGAAGTGCTGGTTTTTCGGCAAATCTTTCAGATACCCCCTGCCGATGAGGGCCATGCGGCCAAGGTGTTTGATCTAGCGCGCCAAGATGTGGCCGGCTATGAGGCCTACGCGACCAAGATCGCCAGAATGTTTCGCGACGATCGACAGATGTTGATTGATTTGCTGGAAGGGCTGATCCATATCGCCATGGCCGATGGCGAATACCACCCCAAAGAAGATGCGTTCCTCGCTCGTGTGGCCGAGATATTCGGGCTGGAACCTCAGGTTTTTATGTGTTTGCGGGCACGCCATGTGCCGGGCATGGTGCCAGATCCCTATTCGGTGCTGGGCATTGATCAAAGCGCCAGCTACGAAGAGATTCGCGCCCGTTACCGCCAATTGGTGAAGGAATCTCATCCTGATGCGATGATCGCGCGCGGCCTGCCCGAAGAGGCGGTTCAAATCGCCAGCAATCGCATGGCGACCATCAATGAAGCATGGGAGAATGTTCGTGCCAAGCGCCAGCCCCAGCCGGCCTGATCTGCCGGCTCTTGGCCAAAGGCTGCGGATCGCCACCTATAATGTCGAATGGTTCAGCAATCTTTTTGGCCGTCATGATGCTTTGCTGGAGGATGATGAATGGTCCAGCCGCTACAAGGTAAAACGGCAAGACCAGTTGCGAGCCATTGCCAAGGTGCTGCGTGTTATGGATGCCGACGCGATCATGGTGATCGAAGCGCCAGATACCGGCGGCGACCGCAATTCCGTGCGCGCCTTGCAAAATTTTGCCGAAAGGTTTGGCTTGCGTCAATCCCGCGCACTCAGCGGCTTTGAAAGCCACACACGGCAAGAAATCAGCCTGCTTTATGATCCGGAGGTGGTGGAAGTGCGCCACAGACCCGAGGGGCTGAAGGCCGATGGAAAAGGCGTAGTGCATGCCCCGCGCTTTGATAGCAAATTCAGGATAGGCCACGAGGTTTTTAGCTTCTCCAAGCCGCCGCTGGAGGTATCGCTGACCCACAAACCCAGCGGTAAGGCGCTTCGGCTGATCGGGGTGCATGCCAAATCCAAGGCGGTGCATGGGGAGAAGGACGAGGCGCTGGCGCTGAAAATCGCAATCTCCAACCGCAAAAAGCAAATGGCCCAATGCCGCTGGATCCGTCAGCGGGTGGAGGATCACCTTGCGCGCGGTGAAGCCCTGATCGTATTGGGTGATTTTAACGACGGGCCGGCGCATGAAAGCCATGGTCTCGGCGAAGAAGACTGTTTCAAAACTTCTGGTTTCGAGGTGGTGCTGGGAGATATATCGACTCCGGAAACCTATCTAAAAGACCCTAATGCGCGGCTCTGGCTGGATCCGATGCAGGGCTGGGCGCTGTCTTCCGCGCGGTTTTATCACTCGAAGCTGAAATGGTATGTCAATACCTTGCTGGATTATGTGATGCTTTCGCCCGATCTGGCCGAGGCGGCGAAATGGCGGATTTTCCATCCGTTTGATGATCCGCAATGTTTCCAAAACCCGGCGCTTCAGGCGGCATTGCTCACCGCCTCGGATCATTTTCCGGTTTGCGTTGACCTTCAGCTCTAAGCCCCCATATATTGCCCAAACCTTTTTTCGGAGAGCCTTATGTTCAAGCCTGCCCCCCTTATGCCCGATGCCCGTTTTTCCGCCGCCGAACCTTCGGGCGGCGCGGTGCTTGGCGATCTGCCACGCTGGGATCTGGATGATTTGTATGGCGCCCCCGACGGCCCGGAAATCAGCGCCGATCTTGCATGGCTGAAAGGCGAAACCACAAGCTTTGCCGCCGATTACGAGGGCAAGCTGGCGGGGCTGGATGCCCCTGAAATGCTGCGGGTGATTGAGCGCTATGAGGCGATGCAGGGCAAAATGGGCCGGATCATGTCTTATGCCGGCCTGCGCTATTATCAAAATACCTCGGATGGGGAACGCGCCAAATTCATGTCCGATATGCAGGGGGCGATCACCGATCTCAGCAATCCGCTGGTGTTTTTCACGCTGGAAATGAACCGGATAGAGGATGCGGTGCTGGATGGGCTGCTGGCCGAAAATCCCGCGCTCAACCGCTATAAGCCGGTGCTGGACCGGATGCGCGCCATGAAGCCCTATCAGCTATCCGACGAGCTGGAGAAATTCCTGCATGATGCCTCGGTGGTCGGGGCTTCGGCATGGAATCGGCTGTTTGACGAAACCATGGCCGGGCTGGTTTTTATGGTGGATGGCGAGGAAACCGGCTTGGAGACCACGCTGAATTTGCTATCGGATAGTGATCGCGCGCGCCGCGAGATCGGGGCCAAGGCTCTGGCTGAGGTATTTACCAAAAACCTGCCGCTTTTTGCCCGCATTACCAATACGCTGGCCAAGGAAAAAGAGATCGAGGATCGTTGGCGCGGCCTTGAAACCCCGCAAAAACCCCGCCACCTCGCCAATGATGTGGAGCCGGAGGTGGTGCAAGCCCTGCGCGATGCGGTAGTCGCCGCTTACCCAAAGCTTTCGCACCGCTATTATGCGCTCAAGGCCAAATGGCTGGGGCTGGAGAAGCTGGAAATGTGGGACCGCAACGCGCCATTGCCCGATGAAGAAGATCGGCTGGTAAACTGGGGCGAGGCGCGCGAGATCGTAATGGATGCCTATGCCGGCTTCGATCCCCGCCTGAGCGAGATCCTGACGCCGTTTTTTGATCAGGGCTGGATCGATGCGGAAGTGAAGCCCGGCAAGGCCCCGGGGGCTTTTGCCCATCCAACCGTCACCGATGTGCATCCCTATGTGATGCTCAATTATCTCGGCAAGCCGCGCGATGTCATGACCCTTGCGCATGAGCTGGGCCATGGTGTGCATCAGGTGCTGGCCGCCAGGCAGGGCGAGCTTCTGTCCAGCACCCCGCTGACACTGGCCGAAACCGCCTCCGTTTTTGGCGAGATGCTGACCTTCCGCAAGCTGCTATCCGAGGCGCCGGACCAAGCCAGCCGCAAGCGCCTGCTGGCGGGGAAGGTCGAGGATATGATCAATACCGTGGTGCGCCAGATCGCCTTTTACGATTTTGAATGCCGCTTGCACGCCGCCCGCGCTAAAGGCGAGCTGACGCCGGAGCAGATCAATGCCATCTGGATGGAAGTGCAGCATGAAAGCCTTGGCGAAGGTTTCAACTTCATGGAAGGCTACGAAAGCTTCTGGAGCTATATCCCGCATTTCATCCACTCGCCGTTTTATGTGTATGCCTATGCGTTTGGCGATGGCCTGGTGAATGCGCTCTATGCGGTTTATGAAGAAGGCGATGAGGGTTTTCAGGATAAATACTTCGAAATGCTCAAAGCCGGCGGCTCCAAACACCATAAAGAATTGCTCGCCCCCTTCGGGCTTGATGCCACCGACCCCGCATTCTGGGACAAGGGCCTTGGCATGATTTCAGCCATGATCGACGAGCTGGAAGCCATGGAAACCTGACCTGCTTCATTCTTCTTGTTCAAATACTCCGGGGGTGAGCGCAGCGAGGGGGCTGGCCCCCTTGTTTCCCGGACCTAGAGCAAATCCAATCCAATTGAATTCACCGCATAACCCGAACGCATTTACAGGTGCATACGCGGCCTCAGGTTGCGCGGTAAATACACGAATCCGGTTAGATTGGACGCGCTCTAATAGCCGGCGCGCCGATCCAC
>JALSHK010000481.1 GCA_026982275.1 Paracoccaceae bacterium
CAAGGCCGTGGCCTTTGGCGAGGCACTTCGCCCCGAATTCAACGACTATATCAACGCCGTGGTCGCCAATGCCCGGGTGCTGGCCGACACCCTGATGAAAGGCGGGCTTGATATCGTATCAGGCGGCACCGATACGCACCTGATGCTGGTAGATCTGCGCCCCAAAGGCGTGAAAGGCAATGCCACCGAGGAGGCTTTGGGGCGTGCGGGCATTACCTGCAACAAAAACGGCATCCCGTTTGACCCTGAAAAACCGATGGTAACCTCGGGCGTGCGCCTTGGCTCGCCTGCGGGCACTACGCGCGGTTTTGGCCTGGCCGAATTCACGCTGATCGGAGAAATGATCATCGAGATTGTCGATGGGCTGGCAGCAAATGGAGCCGAAAACAATGGCGCGGTAGAAGCTGCAGTGGCGGCAAAAGTGGCCGATCTATGCGCCAAATTCCCTATGTATCCCAACCTGTAAAATACCACATTTTGTGGGTCACTACCGATTTTAGACGGTATTTATGTGTTTTGGTAACTTTCCGGTAACCTTTCTGAGCGATATCTTAAGCATGGAAAGCAAGCCGGAGGCAGGATTATGAAGATACAGGCCCTTATTTTTGATCTGGACGGCACGGTGGCAGAAATCTCGGACCTGCACCGCGCGGCCTTTAACCGGGCTTTTTCCGAAAACGGGCTGGGCTGGCATTGGGATCGGGAGATATTCAGCCAGCTTTCTCCGGTAAAGTTTGCGCTGCCCAAACTGCGGATGTTTCTGGTTGCGGCGCGCCAATCTGGCCACACCCATTTGCCCAGCCTTGAACAGCTTGCCAGGATTGCCAGCGACAAAGCCCGGATTTTTTGCCAGGATCTGCAAGCGAATGCCGCACCGCTGCGCCCCGGGGTGGCGCGGCTGATACAGGAAGCCCGGCATGAAGGGCTGACGCTGGCCGCTGTTTCCACCCATAGCCGCGCCGAAGCCCAAACCTTGCTTTCTGTCACGCTCGGTTTTTCATCCCCGAGCCGGTTTTCCAGCCTGAAAACGTCGGAAAATGTGGGAATCGCAGCCTCTGAATCCTCGCTCTATCAGGCAGTGTTGCGGGATCTGGGGCTAAAGGGAGAAAAATCTCTGGCGCTGGTGGATAGTGCAAGCAGCGAAAAAGCCGCCCGCAAAAACAGCATATCGGTAATCGCGACCCCGGGGCTTTATACCTCCTGCAACCGTTTCGAAGCCGGCACGCTGGTGGTGAGCGATCTCGGCCAGCCCGCCCAGCCGTTTACCGTGCTGCAAGGTGATGCCGGCCAGCAAAGCTGCATCAGCCCTTCAATGCTGCAAAATATGGTTTCGGCCAAGGTCGCCGCCTAGTTTTTTCAGACCGCATCCGGCAGGTTTGGCGACAATGCGCAATCATATGGCACAGCCCGCCCCGATCTATCGGAATTTCAGCGGCGGATAAGGATTTGTTCAGAAGTTTTGTGCAAATTGACCGTTTATAGCGCTTCTTCCGCTCATTGAATTCCGAATCGCTATAACAAGAGGTGCCGACATGCTAAAAACAATCAGTTTTCTTATGGTGTTTATCTTTGCACCTATGGGTTTGGCGCAAACGGTTCCGGGTGTTTCATTCGGGGTAGGCAGTCTCGGGGCCACGCTGGAAGCCGGACTGCGCCTTGGCCCGGGCCTTGGCCTGCGTGGCATCGCGGGATACGGGAGCGGTGATTTCAGCCAGGATTATAACGGTGCGCCACTTGCAGGCACCGCAACAATCGGTGGTTACGGTGTGCTGGCTGACATATATCTCGGTGGCGGCACGCGGTTTTCGGCCGGGGCGATTGTGCCAAAATATTCTGCCGATATTGCCATTACCGGCGACCTTACCCTGAACGGCACCCCGATCAGCAATATCGATATCGTCGGGCGAATTGATTCAATACGCCCCTATGCGCCGGTATTTGCATTCGGTTATGAAAAATCCTTTGGTCGAAGCTGGGGCCTGTCTGCCGATCTCGGCGCCATCTATACCGGCGGCTTTGCGCTCGTGGCCAGCGATAATAGCGGGCAAATACCGCAGGCGGATCTGGATGCCGAGCTGGCCAGCACAAATACAAGGCTTGGCAATATTACTTTTTTACCCTTTGTGAAGCTCGGAGTCAGCTTTGGTTTTTGAGCGCCGCGCCCCGGGACACCAACCCCCTCACCATACACAGGTAAATCTCTTCGATTTTATCCACGGATAAACGGCCGTCATTGCGATACCACGTTGTCACCCCCGTGAGCATGGCGATAATCGCATAGGCGCTGAGCTTGGTATCACACAGGTTGAAACGGCCCGCATCTCGCCCGTCCGCCAGGATTTTCTCGAGCAGCCCCTCATACTGCCGGCGCTTGGCCTCGATTTTGGCAAAATTCTCTTTTTCGAGGTTTCGCAATTCCATATAGGCAATAAATACCGCATCCACCCGATCCAGATGAAAACGGATATGAAAGCGCACAAATTGTTCGATCCGCTCCGTCGGCACAGGCAGGGGCTTTTCGCTCTCGGCTTTCCATGCCTGCAGCAAATCATCCATGTGCCGGTCCATAATCTGGAAAAGCAGGGTTTGTTTATCCGGCGTATAAAGATAAAGCGCGCCAGCCTGCACCCCGACCTCGGCCGCGATCTGGCGCATCGAAACCGCCGCATAACCATATTGAGCAAAAAGCCTTGTTGCCGCTGCCCGCAATACCTGCGCGGTTTTCTTGCCGTCTGATCCGGATTTTCGCGCCATCAAGTCCTCTGGTTGCCTTTGGCCTCGGTTTTCTCCACGCTAACTGAACAACCGTTCAAATAGCAAGCAAAACCCTTAACGAAGATCGAATCTGTCTTGCACAAAGCGGCCCGGAGCATCTTCCAGCACACCGGTTTTCTCGCCCGGCTCACGGGCCTGCACCTTTTTGCCGCTGCGTTTTTTCAGCCATTTCGCCCAATCGTTCCACCAGCTACCCCGGGTTTCATCCGCCTTGGCCAGCCATTCGCCCAGAGAGTCGGCAGATGTTAAATCACCGGTCCAGTATTGGTATTTTTGTGCGGCTGGCGGATTGACCACCCCGGCGATATGGCCCGAACCGGACAGGATAAAACGGGATTCGGCATTTTTGAGCATTTTGGCGCCGCGAAACACCGAATCAGCCGGAGCGATATGGTCATCCCTGGTTGCCACATGATAAAGCGGTATCCTGATATCCTCTGGCCCGATCGCCTCGCCCTGCATGCTGAATTCATCGCGCGCGAAGGCGTTTTCCATATAGAACCGCCGCAAATAATACAGATGCAGCTTGGCGGGCATGCCGGTGCTGTCGGCATTCCAGTAGAGCAGATCAAACGGAAACGGCTCTTTGCCCAGCAGGTAATTATTGACCACATATGACCAGACCAGATCATTGGAGCGCAGCATATTAAAGGCGCTGGCCATGGTTTGGGCGGGCAAATAGCCATCGGGCATCTGCTGCTCCAGATCGGCCAATGTCTCCTCGTCGGCAAAGATTTGCAGCTCCCCCGCATCGGAAAATTCCAGCTGGCTGGTGAATAGCGTAGCGGAGGCCAGCCGTTTGTCGCCGACCTTTCCCATATGCGCGGCCAAGGTGCCAAGCAAGGTGCCGCCTACACAATAACCGCCAATATTCAGGCTTTTCTGTCCGGTTTCCTTCAGCACAACCTCTACCGCCGAAAGCACTGCCGCCGCATAGCTGTCCCATGTTTCGTCGCGCTGGGCCGAGGTCGGGTTTACCCATGAAATGATAAACACGCTAAACCCCTGCGCCACCAGATATTGCATCATCGATTTTTTGCGGTTCAGGTCCAGTATGTAGAATTTGTTGATCCATGGCGGCACAAAAAGCAGCGGTTTGGCAAATACCTTTTCGGTGGTCGGCGCGTATTGAATAAGCTGCAATACATTGTTTTCCCAGATCACCTTGCCCGGCGTGATCGCCATATCGCGGCCCACCTCGAAAGCGTCCATATCGGTTTGCCGGATCAAAAGCTTGCCATGGCCGCGCTCGATATCCTCCAGCATCATCGAGAGGCCGCGCACAAGATTCTCGCCATTTTGCTCGGCGGTGGCTTCCAGAACCTCGGGATTGAGCGCGAAAAAATTGGCCGGATGGATCGATTCGACATAATTGCGACTATAGAATTCCAGCTTTTTTCGCTCGGCATCCGAAAGCCCCTCGGCAGCCGAAACCTGATCTCGCAACCAGTCCGATGTGAAAAGATAGGCGTTTTTTATATAGTCAAACAGCGCATATTCAGTCCAGCCCGGATGGGAAAAGCGCTTTCCGCCACGGCCATCGGGCGCGGGCGGCGTGCCGTCTTTCCAGCGGTCCATGGTTTCAAGCCAAAGCTTTTGCTGGGAAAGCCAATAATCCTGCGTGGCCTGTGCCAAAGTTTCGGGCGAGGACCACAGGGCCTCGTTCATCTCCTTCAGGGCTTTGGCCGGTGATACGCTATCATTCTGCCCTGTCAGCGCCGCCTGCCAGACCTTTATGGACAGCTCCCCGATCTCGGCAAGGTTTTGCAAGGATCTCGCGCCTTGTTCGGCTAAATCTTGCAGCTCTTTGGGCGTTTCTGGCAATATGATGTTCTCCGTGAGCGCTTGCGGCATGCTGGCCAACAAGCTACATTTGATGCCGCAACTATATTTTTTTCAAGGGTTAATCTCCGGTGCCTCGCAAAATTCCAGCTCTTTTTCTTTTTGTGATGCTGCTGGGCGGATGCTCGATCAATGACGATCTGCGCGAATTTCGAAATCAGGTGCCGGATCGTATTGCAGGGCTGGCCTGGCTGGAGCTGGCACCGCTTGGCGAATTCGCTCCGCTCCTGCCGGTCCTGCCCGAGGCCAATCCCAGCAGCCTGGCCGCGCAAGCCGCCGCTTTGCGCATCAGGGCGGCGGCCTTGCGCGGCCCGGTGCTGGAACCGGCCCGCGCCCGCGCTATGCGCACCGCCCTTCGCCGCGCGGCTTTGCGCTGAATTTCCGGCACGAGCTTCCCGTCAGGCATCCGCAATTCCCGCTTTTCATAGGTGTCGCTTGCCCTTATAAGCGCCTGAATGAAACGGAGAACCGATGTGAACCCGCAAGATCAGGAATTCGAGCAAAAAGCCGCCACCTTTTATTCTGTGGCGCAATTCCTGAGTGAGGGCACCCTGCCTGAAGGAAGCGATATTGCGCTGGAGCTGTTTTTTGTGCCGCAAGAAAATGCAGACCAAGCCGCCTTTTTGAAAGCCCTCAAGACCTTTGGCTACCATGCCGAAGTAGAGAGCGAAGCACTGGAAAAAGGCGGAAAGCGCGAGGTGGTTCTCGTAAATGTTCCCGCCAGAATGAACGCCGAAGAGATTTGGCTACACGAAAGCCGCACCACCAAGCTGGCCCAAAGCCGCGGATTTGCCCCCGATGGCTGGGGCTTTCTGGAGCCGTAAAGGAAATAGCATGAACAAGCCCTTGAGAATCGCAATTGCAGGTCTTGGCACCGTGGGTGCCGGCGTGGTGAAAATGGTGCAGACCCATGGTGAATTGTTGGCCCGCCGCGCCGGTCGCCCGATCGAGATCGTTGCGGTTTCCGCCCGCTCCCGCGGTAAGGATCGCGGCGTTGATCTGGGCGCTTATGCTTGGGAAGACGATCCGGTGGCGCTGGCCAGGCGGGGTGATGTTGACCTTCTGATCGAGGTGATGGGTGGCGAGGATGGCCCGGCCAAAGCCTGCTGCGAGGCCGCACTATCAGCGGGCAAGCATGTGGTGACGGCCAATAAAGCCATGCTGGCGCTGCATGGGCAAGCCATGGCCGAGCTGGCCGAAAGCGCCGGCGCGGCGCTACGCTTCGAAGCTGCTGTTGCGGGCGGTATTCCGATTGTAAAAGCCCTGACCGAGGGGCTGGCAGGCAATGGTATTTCGCGGGTGATGGGCGTGATGAACGGCACCTGCAATTATATCCTTACCAAAATGGAAGCCACCGGCGAGAGCTATGGCGAGGTGCTGAAAGAGGCGCAGGCGCTGGGCTATGCCGAGGCGGATCCGACCGTGGATGTGGGCGGAATCGATGCCGCGCACAAGCTTTCCCTGCTAACCGCTACCGCTTTTGGCACCCGCGTTGCCTTTGACAAGGTCGAGATCGAGGGCATCGAGCGGATCACCCTTCAGGACATCAAAAACGCCAATGACATGGGATTCAAGATCAAGCTTTTAGGCGTGGCGCAACAAAATGGTGACGGCATAGAGCAGCGTATGCAGCCCTGCCTTGTGCCCACAGCCTCGCCGCTGGGGCAGCTTGAGGGCGTCAGCAATATGGTGGTGGTGGATGGTGATTTCATCGGCCAGACGGTTTATCAAGGCCCCGGCGCGGGCGAAGGGCCTACGGCCAGCGCCATTCTGGGGGATATCATGGATATTGCGCGCGGGTTGATCATTCCCGCCTTTGGCCAGCCCGCCACAGGCCTGGCCCGGCCCGATGCCTCCTCCAATGGCTCCGATGCCGCCTATTACCTGCGCTTCAGCCTGACCGATGCCCCTGGCACTCTGGCCCGGCTGGCCAGCCTGCTGGGCGCGCATAAGGTGTCAATCAACCGGATGCACCAATACGGCCATGACGGAAAAACCGCCCCCCTGGTGATTGTCACCCATTCCACGCCACGCGCGGCGCTCAATGCGGCATTGGCGGAGATTTGCGCATTGGAAGCCTCGCTGGCCGAGCCTGTAGCCTTACGCATCGAGACCCTATAGAACGGTGAAGATTTTACTGATCCAAGGATTTTATCATGAAACATCTCTCTATCCTCGCCACCCTCGCCGCTCTGTTTGCCGCCCCGGCCTATGCCCAGATGGTGGAAGCCGACAGCGATACTGTTGAAGCCCTGCGCCAGCTGGTTCTCAGCAATGACGAGGATTGCGCGGTTGTAACAGACATGCAGCCCGAAGGCGCAACCGGTGTGCGCCTCACCTGCCAGAAAAAGCCGAATCGTGATGCCACGGTAGTTTATGTCATTGCAGTTAGCGAAAACGGCCTTAGTGTAACCAAACAATAAACCAACGATCAAAAAGGCCCTACATGTCCGAAAACCCTCTTTATTCCGACCGAATGCTTTCGCTCGGGCTAGCCCGCGTATCCGAACAAGCTGCCATTGCAGCCGCCAAGCTGGTGGGGGCGGGCGATGAAAAAGCCGCCGATCAGGCCGCGGTGGATGCCATGCGCACCCAGCTCAACAAGCTGGATATCCGTGGCCGGATCGTGATCGGCGAGGGCGAGCGCGACGAAGCGCCGATGCTCTATATCGGCGAGGAAGTCGGCAAGGGCACCGGTCCGGAGGTGGATATCGCGCTGGATCCGCTGGAAGGCACCACCCTTTGCGCCAAGGACATGCCCAATTCGCTGGCCGTAATCGCGATGGGGCCAAAAGGCTCTATGCTCTATGCCCCTGATACCTATATGGAAAAGCTGGCCATTGGCCCGGGCTATCCAAAAGACGTGGTGACGCTGGCAATGTCCCCTTCCGAACGGGTGCGCGCGCTGGCCACCGCCAAAGGGGTTCAGCCCTCCGATATTATGGTCTGTGTATTGGAGCGGCCACGCCATGAAGCCATGATCCGCGAATTGCGTGAAGTGGGGGCTTGTATCCGGCTGATAACCGATGGCGATGTCGCCGGTATTATCCACTGCGCCGAGACCGAAAAAACCGGCATTGATATGTATATGGGCTCTGGCGGCGCGCCCGAAGGGGTGCTGGCGGCGGCGGCGCTCAAATGCATGGGCGGGCAGATGTATGGCCAGCTTATTTTCCGCAACGATGACGAGCGGGCGCGGGCGCGCAAAACCGGCGTAACGGATTTTGACCGCATCTATGCGCTGGATGATCTGGTGATGGATGATGTGATTTTTGCCGCCACCGGCGTTACCGATGGCTCGGTGGTATCGGGCGCGCGGCGGGTGGATGGCTATCTGGAGACCGAAACCATCCTGATGCGCTCCAGAACCGGCTCTGTGCGGCGGTTGTTTTATCGGCAGCGCAATCAGTAATGACGGAGCCGGAAGAAAAACCGGAGCGCCCTTTTGCCCTGCTTCGCGGCGTGCTCAGTGTCTGGCTGCTGGGCTGGGGGGTGCTGATGGCGTTTTTCCTCAAGCTGCAATTCAGCAGTAATCCGCTGTTTAACTGGCCGATGGCTGTAATCTGGTTCGGGCTGTCGGTGCTGGGCTGGATCGTGGTTTACCGCGTGCTGCGCCGCCTGCGCAGATTGCCGCCGGAATGAGCGGCTATCTGGGGGTGGAGCGCTCGCTCACGGGGCGGCACTGGGTTGGCCCTTCTGCCGGGGTAGAGCGACAGG
>JALSHK010000482.1 GCA_026982275.1 Paracoccaceae bacterium
GCATTGCCATGGGCTATTTGCCCCCCGGGCTGGCAGTAGCGGGGCAAAAGCTGGAGGTGAAAATGCAAGGGCGGCTATGGCCGGCCGAGGTGGTGCCAGACAGCCCCTATGATCCGAAAAACGCCAATATCCGGCAGGATGGCTGACCGGACTATCTGGCATTTTCGCGCCGAGATGAAAAATTTTACAATATTTTTCTTGCCTTATCGTGATTGCCCCCTGAAAATGGCGGCGCAGCTATATGCATCGGTCATGTTAAACAACTTTAGGAGTATTTTTTTATGCTACGAGCAAAATTAGGTCTGTTGGCCACAGCCAGTATTTTTCTTCCCTCTGTCGCCTTTGCGCAATTGAGCGTTTGCGGGGTTTCCCCTTCCGAGGTGCAGCCTTTTGGCGGGTTTGGTGCCGATGTTTCGCTAATCTCCAATCCGGCGCAGATGCAGATTCAGCTTACCCCCGGGGTAAACACCTATCTGCAATTCGAGGTTTCCTCTCCCACCGATGTGCGCCTGGAGGCCACCGATGATAGCGGTGTGGATCCGGTTATGGTGCTGCTGGATACCTCGGGCAACGAGCTGGCTTCCGATGATGATGGTGGCGGGGGGCGCGCTTCGCGCATCGAGACCTCGCTTTCTGCCGGTAGCTATTGCGCGCGGGTTTATAATTTCTCGTCCAATAACGGCCCGACCACGATCCAGCTTTCCCGCTGGGATATGGAGCCGATTACGGTTGGTGCCGCCGCTGGTGGCGGTGCTTCCGAGGCCTGCACGGCAGCTACGCCGGCTGCGCCTTTGGCCTTTGGTCCGATCAATGCGGCTCTGGGCGGCGGTGGCGAAATCAGCTTCTCGCGTTCGGGTTCTGTAACCTATCACCGCTTCACGGTTGATTCACCCCTGGGCCTGACCATCACCGCGCGCAACATCGAAGCGGATCCGGTGCTGCGGGTTTATGACAACAGCGGCAATATCGTTTATGAAAACGATGATTTTGACGGGCTGAATGCGCAGATCGATATGCAGACCCCGCTGCAATCCGGCGATTATTGCATCGCGGTGAGTGCGCTTTCCGATGGCGACCAGCCGATCGATGTAGAGGTTCGCGCCTTTGACGAAAAAGCCTTCCTTGAAGCGCGCTATGCCAGCGGCGAGGCATCACCCCCCATTGGTGGCGATTATCCGATTGACGATATCGGCCTGATCCAGTCTGCCTTCTCGGGCGATGTTCTGGTGGGCAAGGATGCGCGCTGGATCCTGTTCGAGGTCGCCGAGCCTTCCTTGATGCTGATTCAAGGCATCGGCAATGGCGGTGCCGATTCGCAGCTCTATCTTTATAATGATCGCGGGCAACAGCTCGGGTTTAATGATGATAGCGGCATTGGCGGCACCAATACCCGCGATAGCCAGATCGCGGCCGAGCTTTACCCTGGCCGCTATCTCGCAGCGGTATTGCTCTATAGCTACGAAGATGGCTCGCCCTCCGAGCCGGTTCGGGTATCGTTCCAGCGCTATGTGCGCGCGCAATAAGCGATAAGCCGGATAATTGAAAAGGCTCGCCGGATGGCGGGCCTTTTTTGTGCAACCGTTTTTTGGAGCCAAAGATGCAGCCGATTTCCCGCTTTCCGGCCAATATAGCCGCCAATATCACCTGTGTATTCACCGATATTGACGACACAATCACCACCGATGGCCGTTTGCCTGCCAAGGCTTATGCTGCGCTGGAAGCGTTATCGGAGGCCGGTATTCAGGTGGCCCCGATCACCGGTCGTCCGGCGGGCTGGTGCGATATGATCGCGCGGATGTGGCCGGTGGCCGGGGTGGTTGGCGAAAACGGAGCCTTCTATTTTGCCTATGATGCTCCAGACCGGAAAATGCGGCGGGTCTATCACGCCGGCGAGCAGCTGCGGCAGCAAAACCGGCAAAAGCTGGCGGTGATCAAGGCGCGCATTCTGGAGGAGGTGAAGGGCAGCGCGGTATCGGCGGATCAGGCCTATCGCGAAGCCGATCTGGCGATTGATTTTTGCGAAGATGTGCCGGCGCTGGGCCAGCAGGATATCGCCCGCATACAGGCCATTTTTGAAGAAGAAGGCGCGGTGGCCAAGGTGTCTTCGATCCATGTAAATGGCTGGTTTGGCGATTATGACAAGCTTTCGATGACAAGGCGTTTTGCCAGGGACCGGCTGGGGCTGGATATGGATCTTGAGCGGGAAAAGATCGTGTTTTGCGGTGATAGTCCCAATGACAGCCCGATGTTCGCCTTTTTTCCCTATGCTTGCGGCGTGGCCAATGTGCGGGATTTTGCCGGACAAATGCAGGCGAATCCGGCCTTTATCGCCCCGTCCCTTGGGGGGGACGGGTTTGTGGAAATTGCAGAAATGCTGCTGCGGGCGCGCTAGTGCCGGAAATGGCGCATGCCGGTAAATACCATCGCCAGCCCCGCTTCATCGGCGGCATCGATCACCTCTTGATCCCGCATGGAGCCGCCGGGCTGGATCACCGCCGTCGCCCCTGCTTCAGCCGCGGTAATCAGCCCGTCAGCAAAGGGGAAAAACGCGTCTGACGCCACTACGGAACCAATGGTCGGCACCTCCGACAGCCCCAGCACCCCGGCCATATCGCGGGCCTTGCTGGCGGCGATGCGGGTGCTGTCCACGCGGCTCATCTGCCCCGCGCCAATGCCCACCGTTGCGCCATTTTTCACATAGACAATGGCGTTTGATTTCACATGCTTCGCCACCTTCCATGCGAATAGCAGATCCGCCATTTCCGCATCGGACGGCGCGCGCTTGGTCACCACCTTCAGATCTGCCAGCGACACCGAGCCATTATCCCGATCCTGCACCAGCCAGCCGCCTGATACCTTGCGCCAGCTTTGCGCCGGCTCGGAAATATCGGGTAATCCGCCAGTGATCAGCAAGCGCAGGTTTTTCTTCTTGGCAAATATCTCGCGCGCGGCATCGGAAACCCCGGGCGCGATCACCACCTCGGTGAAGATCTTGGTAATCTCCTCGGCGGTATCGGCTTCAAGGCGTTGATTAAGCGCGATAATTCCTCCAAATGGCGAGACGTTATCGCAGTTGAACGCATGTTGGTAGGCCTCGGTCATAGAGCCGCCGCGCGCCACGCCGCAGGGGTTGGCGTGTTTGATAATGGCGCAGGCAGGGCCATCGGCGGGGTCGAATTCCGCCACCAGCTCGATCGCGGCATCTGTGTCGTTGATGTTGTTATACGAGAGCGCCTTGCCCTGAAGCTGCTGGGCGGTGGCCACGCCGGGGCGGTCCGTTCCATCGGTATAGAATGCCGCCGCCTGATGCGGGTTTTCGCCATAGCGCAGGCTTTGCGCCAGGCTGCCCGCCACAGCACGGCGGCGCGGTGTGGCCACCCCGATCGCTTCGGCCATCCATGTGGAAACCGCCGCATCATAGGCGGCGGTGCGGGCATAGGCGATCTGGGCGCGCTTTTTGCGGAATTTGGCGCAGGTGGCGCCTTCGTGCTGGTCCATATCGCCCAGCAGCACGCTATAATCCTCCACATCGACAATCGTCGTCACGAAGCCGTGGTTTTTCGCGGCGGCGCGGATCATGGCGGGGCCGCCAATATCGATATTCTCGATGCAGGTATCATAATCCGCCCCCGCTGCCACGGTGGCCTCAAACGGGTAAAGATTTACCACCAGCAGATCAATCGCGCCGATGCCATGGGTTTCCATCGCCGCCACATGATCGGCATTGTCGCGCAGCGCCAGTAAGCCACCATGCACCATCGGATGCAGGGTTTTTACCCGCCCGTCCATCATCTCGGGGAAATTCGTGATCTCGGACACATCTTTCACCGGCAATCCGGCCTCGCGCAGGGCCTTGGCGGTGCCGCCGGTGGAGAGCAGCTCGACACCGCGATCATGCAGCGATTGCGCCAGCTCGATCAGCCCGCTCTTGTCAGAGACAGAGAGCAGAGCGCGGCGAATAGGGAGGTTTTGGGAGGGCATTTACTTTTCCTTGATAGGAGGTGGAAATGGGCTAGGCCTTGGTAAAGCTCCAGCGAATGGCGCCTACATAGTCCAGCGTGCGCCCTATCACAACGATTTGTTTGGTCGCATGCGGCGCGATATGGCTTTGATCCAGATAGATCGAATCTTCAAGGCAGGTCAGCCCGCCCTCCTGCCGGAAAATCCAGCGGGTCTCGTTGGGGAGGATCAGCTGCAGGCTATGCTCCTGCTTTTCCACGGTCAGATCGGGATGCAGGTGAAAATGCAGCATGAAGGTTTTGCCGCGCAGCGGGCGCATGAGTTGATCGGATGGATGGCTGGCGGGCGGGGGCGGCGAGGCCGGAGAAAGCCTGTCTTCGCCGCTGAATTGACGGCCATTGGCTCCGATCAGCAGGCGGCGCTCGTGTTGCAGCCCGTGGCTTTGCGCAAAACCGGCAGAGATCACCGAGAGCCAGACACTGTTCTGGTCTTGCGCCCGCTTCACAACCGGCGACAGGGCCGCCGGGCCTTGGCCCTCGACGGTGAGGGCATTATGGGCTGCCGCATGGGCACAGGCCTTGGCCCAGCGCGGCGAAAGGTCTGGTGCGGGGCCGGCATTTACCAGCATTTGCTGCTGCCCGATCGCCAGCTCAAAGCCCAGCAGGCTGCAATGGGCATTAGCAGATTGTGCTGGCGCGGCGGCATCCATGATCACCACAAGCCGCCCCGCCGAGAGCCGCTCATAGCCCATAAACCGCGCCAGCGGCTGGGTGCTGCGAATGCCGGAATCCGCCAGCGCCTGATCCAGCTGCCCCTCGGCCCCCAGGCTGCCGCCGTGAAATCGCGCCAGCTCCCCGTGGCCAAAGCGCAGCGCCCGCAGGCCCGGCGCAATGCGCTCCATGGCGCTGGTGATTGCAGGGTCTGCTGCCCGCCCCGTGGCCTCCAGCAGCTTGGAAAGCCATGTCAGCAGGGTGAAAATTCCGGCAAGCTCCCCGGGGTTGCGCGAGGGAATGGACCCGTCTGCGTCGATCCAGACATGGCATTCGCCCGCCAGCCCCTTCAGCGCCGGGCGCAGGGCATATTCGCAGCCCTCAAGGCTGAGCCCGGCATAAACCATGCCGGTAAGCGCCTGGAATTTCTCCAGCCCTTGCGGGGTGGCTTTCCAGTTATTGGAGAGGAAATTCACCTGCCGTCCGAGGCTTTTGAATACCGCGGTGGATTGTTTTGGCGATAGCCCTTTGAGCAAAAACATAGCGTGCGAACACCAGTTTATCACCCGCCGCCCTGCCAGCGCCGGATGCCAGCCAAGGCCGGTGCCTTGGCCAAAGGCGTCGATCCATTCCAGCATCCATGCCTGCGCCTGCTTGCGCGCCGCGCCGCCGCCCACCGCCGCCAGATCATCCAGCCATGAAAAGCTGTGTAAATCCTGCAAGAACCGGTCATTGGGCGGTTGCAGGCTCCAGAGCGAACCATTGGCGGCGTCGAGCTTCTCGCCCCCGATGATGAATTGCCCGGCCAATAGCTGTTCGCCACGCTGAAAAGAGCCAATGGCGCGCGGCTCGGGATGGCACAAAAAGCTGCGCGGGGCGGGGCGCAGGCTGCTCAGGCTGGCAAAGCGCCAGTTCTGTTTTTTCTTTGAAGGTTCGAGTGCTGGCATTCAGGGATTCACAAAAAAGCGCCGTAAGGCTTTTGTTTAATCGTGAATCCGGCAAATGTCACGCGGGTTTCTTGCGAATTCTGGCGATGTAAAACCCGTCCATACCGCCGCGCCCTGCCCAGTAATCCGGCCTTAGGCGCAGCCCGCCTTTTGCATCTAGCCAGCTTGGCTCAATGCCTGTGGCGGTGGCGGGAAGCTGCTCCAGATCGGGGCGATTGGCCAAAAGCGCTTCGATCTGGTTTTCGCCTTCTTCAGGGAATAGAGAGCAGGTGCAATAGACCAGATCACCCCCGGGCTTGAGCCAGCCAAGGGCCTGGACCAGCATATCCTTTTGCAGGTTCAGCAGGGTATTGAGCTGCATATTTTCCTTGGCATAAGGCAGATCGGGATGGCGGCGAATGGTGCCGGTGGCCGAGCAGGGCGCATCCAGCAGAATGGCATCAAAGGCTTTGGCGGGCGCATATTCCAGCACATCCTTCACCACGATATGGGCCTTCAGCTCCATACGGGAAAGGTTTTCGCGCAGCCGCTCCATGCGGTGAGGCGAGATATCCAGCGCGGTTACCTCCCCACCGGCGGCGGCGAGCTGGAGGGTTTTGCCGCCGGGTGCGGCGCAAAGGTCCAGCACGGTTTTGCCGCTCAGATCACCCAGCAGCGTGGCGGGGATGGCGGCGGCGGCGTCCTGCACCCACCATGCGCCCTCGTCAAAGCCCGGCATGGCCGAAACCTGCCCCCATTTTTGCAATCGCAAGCTGCCGGTGGGCAAAAGCTCGGCCTCCAGCGCTTCGCGCAGGGCTTCGACCTCGACTGAAGGATGCAGCGAAATATCCAGCGGCGCGCCGGCTTCATGCGCTTTTTCAAAGCCAGATACCGCTTTGGCCCCATAGATGGTTGTCCAGGGTTTCGAGAGGTATTCGGGCAGGGGGGTGGGATCCAGATCGGGCCATATGGCCGGTCCGTGTTCGGAAATGCGCCGCGCTACGGCATTTGTCAGCCCTGCCAGCCGCTCGGTCTGGCGGTTGCTTTTCACCATGCGCACGGCGGCATCCACTGCGGCATGGGGGGCAATGCCATCTACCAGCAATTCGCAGGCGGCAAGGCGCAGGGCGTTTCGCACAAGGGCGGGCGGCTCTTTTTGCAAAAACTGGTCCAGCACGGTATCGATCCGGCCCAGATGGCGCAGGGTATCGGCGGCGAGGCTTTGGGCGCGCGCCTTGCCTTGGGGCGGCAGGCCGGATAGCGGGCCACGGCTGGCTTGCACCTGATCCGAGAGCAAACGTCCCTCCTCAAGCACAGCATTAAGCAACGCAGCGGCCGCGAGGCGCGGCGCCAATCCGGGAACAGCCATATAATTCTCCTATTTCCTGCCCGCCTTAGCCCATCAAAGCCGCCGCGCAAAGCCAATTCTGGGGAAAAGGAGCGGCAAAAAGCCCTCGAACCGGAAAAATCCGGCTGAGGCGGGGTTTTGTCAAGCATTTATCAAGGATTGGCTTTCATGCTGCTTTTATCCCGATCCCGCCGGGCGGAAAATTTGATTTTGCCAACAGGAAAGCTGGTATAGATGGAAAGCGCAAATTTATCCCGCATCGCTTCCCTTGAGGCCGAGCTGGAAACCCTGCGAACTTCGCTGGGGCAGAAGGACAGATTTATTGCGATGCTGGGCCACGAGATTCGCTCGCCGATGAACGGGGTGTTTGGCATGGCGGATGCGCTTTCCCGCACCGATCTGGATGAAAAGCAGCGTCGCTACCTCGGGGTGCTGAAATATGCCTGTGATGCGCTGCTCTTGATGGCCAACCAGCTTCTGGACAAAGGCCGGTTCGAAATTGGCCAGACCACGCTGGTGCCGGAGGATTTCGATATTGCGGAATTCACGGCCAACAAGGTCGAGGAATTTTCGGGTCAGGCGGAAGTGAAGGGGCTTTCTATCGGGCTGGAAAGCAAAATTCTGGCAAATTCCCGGATACGGGCTGATCAGCTCCGCCTCGGTCAGGTGTTGAATAACCTGATCTCGAACGCGATCCGATATTCCGATACGGGCGGGATTACTGTGCGGGTTTTTCTGCAATCAAGGCCGGATGGCCGGCTCAATCTGGTGTTCAGCGTGGAGGATAGCGGCATCGGCATTGCGCCCGGGCAGCATTCAACGATATTCGAAGCCTTCAAGACCGCCGAGCCTGCGCAAATGGCCAAGCGCGGCGGCACCGGGCTGGGGCTGAGCCTTGTGCGGGATATTGTGGAGCTTATGGGCGGCAAGATCACCCTTGATTCCGCGCTTGGCCATGGCTCGACCTTCACGGTCGAGCTGGTGGTGGATGCGGCCAGCCGCGAGGCAAAATTCGCCGCGCCGGTGCAGCGCACCCTGCCAAAAGGCCTGAAAATATTGCTGGCGGAGGATAATGATTCAAACGCCTTTGTATTTCAGGTGTTGCTGGAGGATGCAGGGCTGGAAATAACGCGGGTGCGCAATGGCGAGGAGGCGGTTATCGCTGCCACCAACGGGCAATTCGATCTGGTATTTATGGATTTGCAAATGCCGGTGCTGGGCGGGATCGAGGCGGCTAAAAAGATCCGCGCCATCGAGGATTCCGTGAATACGCCGATGCCGATCATTGCCCTTACAGCTGATTCTCTTGCTTCCCGAAGCGCGGATTATCAGGCAGCAGGGTTTTCCGGAAAACTGACCAAACCTGTGAGCCAAAGCGACCTCCTGAA
>JALSHK010000483.1 GCA_026982275.1 Paracoccaceae bacterium
TGGCCGTTCGGCTAGCTCATGAAGAATGATGAATTCCGTTACCGTCAGCACCACCGGCTGATCTTTCCATGTTACCTTATGCCGTTGTTTATCCAGCACTAACGAGCCGGAAACGATAACTTCATCTTGCTTTTTTTCGCTAGCGCTTGCCCCGTTGGAGATATCGTTGCGCCGAAGCACCGCCTTGATCCGCTCGATCAGCAGGCGCTGGGAAAACGGCTTGGAGACATAATCATCCGCCCCCATGGAAAGCCCGACCACTTCATCAAGCTCATCGGCTTTCGATGTCAGGAATATCACCGGAAGCGAGGATTTTTTGCGCAAGCGGCGAAGCAGCTCCATGCCGTCCATCCGCGGCATCTTGATATCGAAAACCGCAAGATCGGGGGGATTGTCAAGCAGCCCATATAAAGCCGTAGCGCCATCATTATAGGTTTCGACCTCGAATCCCTCGGCTTTGAGCGCAATGGACACCGATAGTAGAATATTTCGATCATCATCGACCAACGCTATTTTTGCCATCATGCCCTCCGTTTTCTGCTGGATATACCATTCCGCATATTCGCCGGATTTGCAACCGATCTTCGGAATTGTTGCCTTTTGTTGCGCTGCGTCAAAATAGTAGTTGAAGGCGAAAGAAAACACTGGATTTTGCAAAGCGGATAAGATTAACAAAAATACCAACCGAAGGCCTTTCGCCGGAATAACCTCTGCCCTGGCGGGCTTCGGTTCATTGGGAACTGGGGTAAATATGCACCCCGCAATTGGAGTATCCAGATCATGATGACTGGCAAGGTAAACCCGACGCAGACGCTCGAAGCAACGGGAATCACCGGTGTGAAAGCCGCATATTACAATCTGCTCGAGCCTGCACTCATGCAAGAAGCGGTGCGGCGGGGCGAAGGCGAAATCGGCATTGGCGGCACCTTTCTGGTCTCTACAGGCAAGCATACCGGCCGCTCGCCCAAAGATAAGTTTGTGGTAAACGAGCCTTCGGTCAAAGATACGATCTGGTGGGAAAACAACCCGCCAATGGAAGAGCAAGCCTTTGAAAACCTTCACAAAGATATGCTCTCTCACATGCGGGGACGCGAGTATTTCGTGCAGGACCTGTTTGGCGGTGCGGATCCGGAATACCGCCTGAATGTTCGCATGATTACCGAAATGGCATGGCACAGCCTGTTTATTCGCCACCTTCTGCGCCGCCCCCGGCTGGAAGAACTGGAGGGTTTCTTGCCTGAATTCACCATCATAAATTGCCCAAGCTTCATGGCCGATCCGGAGCGCCATGGCTGCCGCTCCGAAACCGTAATCGCCATCAGCTTCGAGAAAAAACTGGTGCTGATCGGCGGCACTTCCTACGCGGGAGAAAATAAAAAATCGGTATTTTCGGTTTTGAATTACCTGCTGCCGGAAAAAAACGTGATGCCTATGCATTGCTCGGCCAATCATGCGGTTGGTGACACCGGGGATACAGCCATTTTCTTTGGCCTTTCAGGCACCGGAAAAACCACGCTTTCCGCTGATCCCGACAGGGTTTTGATTGGCGATGACGAACATGGCTGGTCAGCCGATGGCACCTTCAATTTCGAAGGTGGCTGTTATGCCAAAACCATCAATCTGAGCGCCGAAGCCGAGCCGGAAATTTTTTCGACCACTCGCAAATTTGCAACCGTGATCGAAAATATGGTCTATGACAAACACACCCGCGAGCTAGATTTTGCCGATGACAGCCTGACCCCGAATATGCGCTGCGCCTATCCGCTGCATTATATTGATAACGCATCCGAGACTTCACTCGGGGGTTTGCCCAAAAATATCATTATGTTGACCTGTGATGCATTTGGCGTGCTTCCGCCGATTGCACGGCTCACGCCGGCGCAGGCGATGTATCATTTCCTTTCGGGCTTCACCGCAAAAGTACCGGGCACCGAAAAGGGTGTGGTTGAGCCGATCCCGACATTTTCCACCTGCTTTGGCGCGCCCTTCATGCCCCGCCGCCCCGAGGTTTACGGAAATCTGTTGCGTGAAAAGATAGCCGAGCACGGCGTGAATTGCTGGCTGGTAAACACCGGTTGGACAGGCGGGCCTAAAGGCAAGGGCGGCTCCAGAATGCCGATCCGCGCCACCCGTGCCCTCTTGACCGCAGCACTGAGCGGCGGGCTGAACGAGCGCGAATTCCGGCAGGATACAAATTTCGGATTTGATGTTCCGGTAGCGGTTAAAGGTGTTGCCAAAATTCTTCTGGATCCGCGCCGCACATGGGAAGACGGGGCTGCTTACGATATTCAGGCGGCAAAGCTGGTTCAAATGTTTGCTGACAACTTTGTGCAATATGAACCACATGTGGATGAAGACGTAAGGGCAGTAGCGATCACGGCACGATAGTGTAAATCGGCAAGGGGCGGGCAGAAGGCTCGCCCCGGCAGAGCCTAACTATATTACCGCCACGCCGGAATGTGCGCATTATTATTTCGCCCCCATTGACGGCGGAAAATTTTCCAGCTATCCCTGCTCTATTAATGCTGCAACGCACAAATTAGAGGCAACAATGGAAAAAACAGCGGGTCCTGAACTCAAAAACATTATTTCTCTCTGTGAGGACGCCCTGTCGGAGCTTGCCCCCCTGCTCGACAGGGCAAAAGAATTCTTGCAAGAACAGGTGATATTATCGGGCAGGATTAGCAGCGCCAAATTAGAAGAGCATCAATATATTTCGCACGGGCTAGCGTGGTTAACAACCTACGAAAAATCCATGCAAATAATTGTAAATTGGTCTAACTCTATTGATTATTTGGGTAAATTTAGTAAATTAGATCAGTTAATTTTGCAAATTGGTTTTTCGGAATATCTCGGCCAAATTCTAGGCGGGATTCCGATGTCTCAAGGTGAAATGGTTCGCCTTTCCGATCTCGGCATCGATAATTCAATGCTTCCCCTCAATCATCCGGCTATCCGGAAATTATTGCAACACGGCAATAGTGATCAGGCCCGCAAAGCCTTGGTGCTTGAAATGCAGCAGCAGATGGGCGGCCTTACTTTCGGCGATGATGGGCTGGCAGAAGAATACAGTATGATCCGCGATCAGTTTAGAAGGTTCACAGACAAGCGCATTACCCCATTTGCCCATGACTGGCACTTGAAAGACACGCTTATACCAAGAGAAATCATCGTAGAGCTGGGTGAAATGGGCGTTTTCGGGCTGACGATTCCGGAAAGTTACGGTGGCTTCGGCATGAGCAAAACCGCTATGTGCGTGGTAACCGAAGAATTATCCAGAGGCTATATAGGCGTTGGCTCGCTAGGCACCCGTTCGGAAATTGCGGCAGAGCTTATACTCTGCGGTGGTACCGAGGCTCAAAAGCAGCACTGGCTACCGCGGATAGCAGATACATCATGCCTGCCCACTGCGGTATTTACCGAACCAAACACCGGTTCCGACTTGGGCAGCCTGACGACGCGTGCCAGGCTGAAAGGGGATATCTACGAGATAACCGGCAACAAAACCTGGATAACCCATGCTGCCCGCGCGGACATGATGACTATGCTGGTAAGAACGGATCCTCAAAGCACTGATTACAAGGGTCTTTCCATGCTAATTGCGGAAAAGCCTCGCAAAACCACTCAAGACAACTTTCCGGCAAAGGGGATGTCCGGCAGCGAAATAGAAGTGCTCGGCTATCGCGGAATGAAAGAATACGAGCTCAGCTTTGACGGATTCGAAGTGGCATCTGAAAATCTTCTAGGCGAAGTAGAGGGGCGGGGCTTCAAGCAATTGATGCAGACATTCGAAGCCGCCAGAATTCAGACCGCAGCCAGGGCTGTTGGCGTCGCCCAGAATGCGCTGGAAATCAGCCTGAAATATGCGCAAGAGCGGATACAGTTCCGCAAGCCGCTAATAGAATTCCCGCGCGTGTATGGCAAGCTGGCTATGATGGGTGTCGAGGTTATGATCGCCCGCCAGCTTGCCTATTTTGCAGCCAAGGAGAAGGATGCCGGCCGGCGATGCGATCTTGAGGCAGGCATGGCCAAGCTTCTCGCAGCCCGGGTTGCCTGGTCTGCGGCAGATAACGGGGTGCAAATTCACGGCGGCAATGGCTTTGCCACTGAATATCCTATCAGCCGTGTGCTGTGCGATGCTCGTATCCTTAGTATTTTCGAAGGCGCAGCCGAGATTCAAGCCACGGTAATCGTAAGGCGCATTCTGGAGCAGGATTTCATCCGGCGGGACCAATAGATACAGGAGCGGCTATCAAGCCGTTTTCGCTTGACGAGCGATTAGATCCACCAGTCTCTGACGCGCCTCCGGAAGCTTGAGCGCATTTGGAAACCCCCGACTGGCAAGAAAATACCCCGTCAACAGCAAAGATGTATAAAATTCCTGCTGCGAAATATTCTGTGGTTCGCTTGTCAGCAAAAAAGCCGGAAGTCTCAGCAATTTATTCTCCCACCCTTGCGCAGACACCTGTCCGACCGCCCTTCCCGATTTTGGTGAAACATATGTCAGATCTGCAGCCTCGCCGGATACTGCACATCGCGAAAGCTCAATGCCATAGCCTAGAATCTTTAGCAATTCCAGTTCGAAGCGGCAATATCGATCCTGCCAGAAATCATCATGCTCCATAGCGATCAGCAGCGTGATAAATTGCCCATACAAGCGGTAATTCGGCTCGCGCTCTGGAAGCAACCTGGAAAGCAGTGAAGATATCGCATTGAAAGCATAGAGTTTATTCCTGCTCGCCAGTAATACGCCACCCCTCGCCCTGATTGGTTCAACGTTAAATGTTCCTAGCTGATCCTCCAGTCTGGCCCGCCAAACCAAGCTTAACTGGGTGCCTACCTGCAATATGGCCGCCGATTTTCGAGAAGCACCACCTCGGACCAAGCCCAAATGCCGGCCATGATGCTCACAAAACACCTCTATTATGGCCGCACTTTCCCCATGCCGCCGAACGCCTAAAAGCACCCCTTGATCCTGCCACTCCATAGACAGACTCTAGCCGAAAAGCCCGTCCTCGTCGAGCAGGGTTCGGCCCAGTCTGTCTTCGACCTCGATCACCCATAGATCAGGGTCAAACCGGCGCTGCTTTTGAATACTGGCATCGATTTGCGCCTCGGGGCCCTCATCCAGAATATCCCATTTTCGCCCAAGCTCCGCATCCGGTATACGCTGGTAAGCCACGGCGCGGCCATTCAGAAGACTGGCCTTCACCAGCACGGCTCCGGCAGTTTCATCGCCCTTATTCACTATAAATGCCGGAATACCGGCCAAGGCCAGACGATGCAAATAAGCGTCAACCCAAAAACCCGATGTGAGCCAGGACATCTAGTCTCCATCCCGGAAATTCAAACCGATTTCATCATACCGGGCAGATTCCTCAAGCCAGTTTGGCCGGACTTTGATTTGCAAAAACAGATGCACCTTTCGATCCAGAAAAGCTTCCAGTTCTTTGCGCGCATCCATCGATACACCTTTGATCGTTGCGCCTTTTGGTCCCAGCAAAATCCCCTTATGCCCATCGCGCATCACGTAAATCAGCTGATCTATACGCACCGATCCGTCTTTTCGTTCCACCCAGTTTTCCGTCTCCACCGTAAGTTGGTATGGTAGCTCCTGGTGTAGCCTCAGGGTAAGTTTCTCTCTCGTAATTTCCGCCGCAATCTGGCGCAGCGGAGCATCGGCTATCTGGTCTTCCGGATAATGCCAGGGACCAAAGGGCAGCTCGGCTGCCAGCCATGTTTTCAGGCTCTCGACCCCATAGGCTTTTTCAGCAGAAATCATGAACGTATTTTCAAAATTATATATATTATTCAATTCACTGGTAAGTAGTAAAAGATTTTCAGACTTCACTTTGTCAATCTTATTGATAACCAGGGATATCCGGGTTCCCGAAGGTATATGCTCTAGAAATCCATCAAGTATAGCCTGCACCCCTTCCGTGATTCCACGGTGCGCCTCCACCAGAAACAACACTAAATCCGCATCTGCAGCCCCGCTCCATGCGGCGGATACCATCGCACGATCCAACCGGCGGCGAGGGCGAAACAATCCGGGCGTATCAACAAAAACCAGTTGGCTTTCACCTTCAATCGCAATGCCGCGAATACGCGCACGGGTTGTCTGGACCTTATGGGTCACGATAGAAACCTTGGCTCCGACCATCTGGTTCAGCAGCGTTGATTTTCCTGCATTCGGCTCACCAATCAGAGCAATAAACCCACATCGTTGTGTCATTTCACATCTTTCAGCTTGCTCAACAGCGCCGAAGCGGCAAGAACCTGAGCCATTTTTTTCGAAGCGGCTTCCGCCTTGGCCGAATATCCGTTTTCCAGTTTCGCCTCGATCAGAAATACCGGCTCGTGGTCAGGGCCGGAGCGGCTGATTTCTTTATATTCCGGTGTAAGCAACCCTCTGGCCTGCGCCCACTCCTGCAAGGCAGATTTCGGATCCGAAGTTCTGGATTGCGCCGTCAGCACCCGGTCCCCCCACAGCCGCAGAATCAAACTTTGTGCGGCTTCAAAGCCGCCATCCAGATATACAGCTGCAATCACAGCCTCCATAGCATCGCCGAGTAGCGCTGTTTTGCGCCGCCCGCCAGAGCGCATTTCAGAGCGCCCCAATTTGAGCGCGTCGCCAAGATTGATCTGCTCGGCCACCTCGGCACAGGTTTCCTTTCGCACCAAAGCATTCAGCCGTGGAGCCAATTGCCCCTCCCTGGCATCCCTGTCCGTCTCAAAAAGCGCTTGCGATATAACGAGGCCGAGCACCCGGTCTCCCAAAAATTCCAGGCGCTGGTTGTCGTGATCTTTTCGTGTAGCCGCCGAAGCGTGCGTCAGGGCCTGCCCGAGCAACCCCTCATCCTTGAACCGATAGCCCAAGAGCCCGGCAAAGGAGTTGAATCCCGAATTCACGCTCACTCGATCGCCTTGTAAAAACGATCGGAACGCCATGTCCAGAAATAGAGCAGGGAATCACCGGCCGAGGAGAATAGAACCCGGTCAGCACGACCAATAATATTTTCGCGCGGCACAAACCCTACGCCTCGCTGCGGGCCGGTCTGGGGAAAGCGGCTATCTATGGAATTGTCACGATTGTCGCCCATAAAGAAATACTGCCCTTCGGGAACCACAAATTCTTCGGTATTATCCACACGCGAGACGCCTATATCCAGGATACTATGCGAAACACCATTGGGCAGAACTTCGGTAAAGCGTTGTTTTTCGCAAATTTCGCCGGTTGCAGGCCGCCCGTTTGAGCAGCGGGGGCGACTACCTTCTGGCCCCTGCCGCGCCATTTCTTCTTCGAACACCCCATCCGGAGTCATGGCTACAGGCTCGCCATTTATATATAGCAGGCTGTCACGCATTTGAATTCGATCTCCCGGCAATCCGATCAAACGTTTGATATAATCGGAGCCAAGAACCGGGTGTTTGAACACAACAACATCGCCCCTCTCCGGCTCGGAGCCAAACAGGCGCTTGTCACTACCCTTGGCAAATCCGCAAAAGTCAACGCCGAGAAGGCTAGGACATGACGCATAGGAATAACCATAGGCAAATTTGTTTACAAACAGAAAATCTCCAATCAGCAAGGTCGATTTCATCGAACCGGAAGGGATCCAGAAAGGCTGGAAAATCAGGGTCCGGATAGCACCGGCAATAAGCAAGGCATAGACGACGGTTTTAATCGTTTCCACGATTGCCCCGTCTTTTTTCTTTTTTTTGGCGGCCATGAATTTTCTTTCCGGTTTGAATATGCGCTATGTGAGCCTGTGCGGGAGAGATGTCAAGGTTCCGGCACGGCTTCAATGATCACAAAAGCCTGTGCCCATGGATGGTCGTCGGTAAGGGTCACGTGGATTTTAGCGCTATAGCCTCTAGGAGTCAGCCGGTTGAGCCGCTCGAGCGCCCCGCCGGAAAGCTCCATTACAGGCTGGCCGGTGGGCAGGTTTCGCACCGCCATTTCCTTCCAGGCCACCCCCATGCGAAGGCCGGTGCCCAAAGCCTTGGAGCAGGCTTCCTTGGCGGCCCATCTTTTAGCATAGGTTTCAACGGTTGCTGCGCGGTATTCCGCTGTATTCTTTTCGGTTTCAGAAAACACTCTTTGCACGAATCGAACACCAAATCGCTTGATTACGCCCTCGATCCGCTCGATACTTACCATATCCGAACCAATACCGAGGATCATGCCACCGTCACGCCGCTGGTCTCCTGCCGCGCCTCATCCATCAAGGCCCGCATACGCCGGATCGCTGAATCAAGGCCGGAGAAAATCGCCT
>JALSHK010000484.1 GCA_026982275.1 Paracoccaceae bacterium
GCAGGTTGAGCCACACTTTCTTCAGGGTTCGCCACTCAAGATCGTTGGCTTCCCGCACCTCGGGGGCGATCGGAGGTTTCGGTCCGTAGGTGAACTGAACATATTTTCCGCCCGCAGGCATTAACTCAAAGGCCCCTTTGATGATATTGTGCTGCACCGGCACCGGAATGGATAATAGCGGCAGCCCCGAGATTACCATATTCACATTTTCCAGATCCAGATCGCCAAGCGCCTGCGCGTCCATTTCCAATACATTGCAATCGGGAAATTGCGCTTTCAGAGCATTGCAAAACCCCGGATTCATTTCAACAATCGTCAAGTCTTGCGGGGCTACACCCGCTGCCAGAATAGCACGGCTGAACACACCTGTGCCAGCGCCGATCTCCACCACTTTGCCAATATCCGGCGTGATCTCCGAAACCATTTGCCGCGCCAGCCCTTTGGAAGAGGGCGCAATGGCGGAAGTGCGCTTGGGGTGGCGCAAAAGCTGCCACATAAACAGAAAAAATTCGCGCATAGATCAGGAGCCTTTGCGAAAAGCGTCAAGACTGACTACGCCGCCAGCTTCCGGCTTTGGCGGGCCGGGCTCCGGGTCGGGTTGTGGCTCGTCAAATACCGGCTCGAATTTCAGCTGGAATTTTGCGTGCGGGTCTGCAAAGGTTTTGAGTGCGTTAAACGGAATAACCAAAGACTCCCCGACACCGTTAAAGCTCAGGGTCACGCCAAACCGGTCATCCAGAATTGCGAGATTGTCAAACCAGTGCTGCATGACGATTGTCATTTCTTCGGGGTATTTTGCCTTCATCCAGCCCGGCATATCTACCCCGGGAACGCGGGTATCAAACACAAATACAAAATGATGCTCCCCGGGCAGACCCTGTTCGCCTACACGAGCCAAAAGCCCTTTCAGCATCTCGCGGAAGGCTTGTTGTATCAGCTTGTTATAGTCGATTTTGTCGTCCATTCGCCCCATCCGTTTGGCTGTTTGCCGTTGGGTAGCAGAAAATACAGCGGGGCAAAAGCGAAAGCTTGGGGCCAGACAGGCTTCCCGGGGGAAAAAACAATCGCATCTTGACCCTGCACCTTTCGTCAGGCGTTATTTTTCAACCATGCAGCTATTTCCTGCAAGGCATCCAGTCCCTGCGGCACCACTTTGGTCATGTTGACAAAACCGTGAATTTGGCCGGGATAGTTCCTGTAGGTTACATCAACCCCCGCATTTTGCAGCTTTTCCGTATAGATCTCGCCGTCGTTGATCAGCGGATCAAATCCGGCGGTCAGTATATAGGTTTTGGGCAGTTTGTCGATATTTTCGCCAAACATCGGAGACATTCTCGGATCCTTAACATCCTTCCAGTCTGCGGTATAGGAATCCAGAAACCAGCTCAGCATCTCGGGGGGCAGCATATAATCCGCACCATGCTCTGTTATTGACGGGTTGGACAAGGTGGCATCCAGCACCGGATAGATCAGCACCTGAAACGCGACCTTCGGCCCGTCCTTGCCCGCCAACTGCTGGGCGGTGACCGCCGAAAGATTGCCCCCGGCACTATCGCCCCCGACCCCGATGCGAGACGGATCCAGACCCAGCTCTTCGGCCCGCTCTACCACATCACAAAAGGCTGCCTCGCAATCTTCGGGCGCGGCAGGAAACGGATCTTCGGGGGCATGCCGGTAATTTACCGAAATCACCACGCCGCCCCACCATTTGGCCAGCTTGCAACAGGTGTGATGATGGCTTTCCAGATCCCCCTGCATAAAACCGCCACCATGAAAATAAAGCATAGCCGGTTGCGGTCCCTCGGCAGAGGGGTTATCGGTATATAGCCGCGCTTCCAGCGGGCCGGCCGCGCCTTGAACGCTCATATCCTCGATCTTCGCCACCTCGACCTTTACATCCAGCTTTGCGGCAATGTCGCGCAGCATCTTGCGACCTTCCTCCACCGTTGGAATACCGTCTTTTTCGCGCATATGGCGCACGAGCTTGCCCATCGCATCGGCTTTTGCGTCAATCATTTCTCCACGATAAATACTGCGTTTCGGATTCAGCTTTTCCACCAGACCTGCAGGCATCAGCACCATCAAGGTCCGGCCGATTGTTGTAAGTTTTCCCATAATTACGCTCCGTTATTCGTGAATCTGCGACAAGATATCACAGGCTTCAAAAAATAACACCTGTTTTGATTCACACTTAGCGGGCCAGGATGCGCCCCCACAGATCGTATTCACTACTTTCATCCACCTCGACCATCAGCCTGTCTCCAACGGCCAGACTCTCGAATCCTTCGTCAATAAACAGGTTTCCGTCAATCTCCGGCGCGTCGGCCCATGTGCGGCAGGTGGCACCCTCGGCGTCGATCCCGTCGATAATCACCTCCAGCCTTTGCCCTACCTTTTGCGCCAGCCTGGCTTCGGAAATCGTCTGGGATTTTTCCATGAAGCGGTTCCAGCGCTCTTGCTTTAGTTCATCCGGCACATGATCCGGAAGCGCATTGCTGCGCGCGCCGGCCACGTTTTCATATTGAAAGCAACCCACGCGGTCTAGCCGGGCTTCATCCAGCCAATCAAGCAAGTGCTGGAATTCGGCCTCGGTCTCGCCCGGATAGCCGACGATGAAGGTGGAACGCAGGGTGATATCGGGGCAATCTGCCCGCCAGCGGGCGATTTCATCCAGCGTTTTGGCGCTGGCCGCAGGGCGCGCCATGCGCCGCAGCACATCCACATGGGAATGCTGGAAGGGGATATCGAGATAGGGCAATACCAGCCCCTCCGCCATCAGCGGAATCAGCTCGCGCACATGGGGATAGGGATATACATAATGCAGCCGCACCCATGCGCCAAGGCTGCCCAGATCGCGCGCCAGATCGGTAATATGGGCGCGATGGCCTCTTTCCTCGGCGTATTTTATGTCCAGCCCATAGGCAGAGGTATCCTGCGAGATCACCAGCAGCTCTTTCACGCCGGCTTCCACCAGCTTTTCGGCCTCGCGCATAATGGCATGGGCGGGGCGGCTCTGGAGCTTGCCGCGCATATCGGGGATGATGCAGAATTTGCACTTGTGATTGCAGCCTTCCGATATTTTCAGATAGCTGAAATGGCGCGGGGTGAGCGAAACGCCGCTAGCCGGCAGCAGATCGACAAACGGATCCGGCGATGGCGGCACGGCTTGATGCACCGCATCCAGCACCTGCTCGTATTGATGCGGGCCGGTAACCGCCAGCACGGATGGGTGCGCGCCGGTAATATAATCCGGCTCGGCCCCAAGACAGCCCGTTACGATCACACGGCCATTTTCCGCCAGCGCTTCGCCAATGGCGGCGAGGCTTTCGGCCTTGGCACTATCCAGAAAGCCGCAGGTATTGACGATCACCGCATCCGCACCGGTATAATCGGGCGAAATTGCATAGCCTTCGGCCCGAAGCCGGGTCAGGATGCGCTCGCTATCCACCAGAGCTTTGGGGCAGCCTAGGCTGACCATGCCGATGCGGGGCTGGCCGCTGCGCGGGGCATCGGGAATGGTCGCGCGGGCGCGGTCGGGGCGGAGATTTGATGGATTTTGGCTCATAGCGCTGCTATAGCGCAGAAAACCCGCGGCTGGAATGGAGAATTGGCGGCCGATAAAGAATTGCGGATAATCAGCGGAATTTCAGCACGAAAGCATAAAGCATCTGCCCTTGATCGCATATCCGGACGAAATAACACTTTCCAGACCCGTATTCAGGGAGTTTCCTGTTTTGTGCAGCAGATTTGCAACAGTTTACCATATTTCCCAAATTAAGAAATTTAATGACTAGCAAACGCACATATTTGTTTGTAGAAGGGGTGTAGCCCCTATGGGCAACCTTTAATTGCGCAATATCTAAGGAATGAAAAAATGAAAGCACTCAAACTTGCCGCTCTCGGCGTAATGGCCGCCGGTTCTTCTATCGCTGGCACCGTAACCTTCGTAGCTCCGGAAGTTGTAGCTATCGAAGAGCCTGCTCGCATGGGCGGTTCCGGCGCATGGATTATCCCGCTGGTGATCGTAGCTGTTCTGGCCTTGGCGCTTAGCAACAGAGACAACAACACTAACCCGGCTTGATCCTTCGCAGCTGTCGAGCTTGCTAAAAATTTATTAACGGGCGCATCAAAGCGGTGCGCCCGTTATTATTTTGCCCTTGTATTTCGGCCGGCTTCGGTTTTGCCGGCGAAAAATTGTCAAGCTTTTATGATTGTGGCTTGGCATATCCGGCTTCGGCCATCAGCCGGTCGGAATGGGCTTCCACCACCTCTTCCAGCTCGGACAAAAACGCTTTGATCGGCTTGCCGGCTTTGATCGGCGGCAGAAACTCCATAACAGCGACGCCGGGTTTGCGATACGGGCTTCGCCGCGCCCAGAAAACGCCGGTATTGGTGGCGGCCGGAATGCAATCCAGCGCGAAACGGTCATATAGCACCCCGGCCCCGACCTTATAGGGCTTTACTGCCCCGGGCAGCACGCGGGTGCCCTGCGGATATATCACCGTTTGCCCGGCATCTTTTTGCTGCTTTTCGCCAAGATCGGAAACCATCTTTTTGACCGCACTGCCCTTTTTGCCCCGCGCCACTGCGGTGGCACCGATTCGCAGCGCATACAGGCCGATAACCGGGGCAAATACCAGCTCCCGCTTCATAATGAATTTGGCACGGGGCAGATAATTCATCAGCATCATGACATCAAGAAATGACATATGCTTGGCGCAGACAATCACATCGCCGCGGGGAATTTCGCCCCGGATTTCGACCTTGAGACCACAAATGATCCGCAAATACCAGAATACGGTTTTGCAATAGGTTTTCATAGCCCAATAGGCGCCGTTCACCGACCAGATCGCCAGCGGCGCAAACAGGATCCCCTGCACCAGCAGGGTCAGATACATCAGAAAGTCAAATACAATCGAGCGAATGAGCAGCATGATAACCCTAGGTTACGCGGCGCAAATGGTAATGCGCGGCCATTCTGGAGGCAATAAAGGCGGACAGGCCCGCCAAAAGCGGCACCAAAAGCGGATAGGCCCAATCCAGCCCGCTCAGGGTCAGCCCCGAAAGCAGGCCGCTGGTTTGAGCCGGCGAAGGAAAAAATATCAAGGCCATCATTGCCAATACCATCCCCGCCCCGGCCCCAAAGGTGGCGCGCAGGGTAATGCGGCGCACAAAGGCGCGGGCAATATAGGCATCTGTAGCGCCAAGCAGGCGAAGGGTGCGGATGATGCCCTGATTGGAAGCCAGCGCGTTATTGGCAGAAAGCACCACGATAATCACCGCAATTACCGCCGTCAGCGCAAGCGATACCGCAACCATAAGCCGCAATCGCTGTGCGGCCTCCAGAATCGGCGCGCGCCAGAAACTGTGATCGTTGAAGCTGGCATCCGGCGCTTCGGCCTTCAGGCGTAGCAATATGCTTTCCAGATCCACCCCCTCCTCGGCGATACGCACATCTATCAAGCGGGGCAAAGGCAGTGTATCAATCGAAAAACCGCTGCCAAGCCAGGGTTCGAGCAGCGCAATCTGGGCCGTATCTGCGATAATTTCGGCGCTTTTTATCCCCGGTGTGGTGCGCAAAACCTCCAGTGCGGCGCTGGTTTGCAGATCCAGCGCTTCGCCTTCAGCCACAATTTGCACCGTGGCCGAGCGCGCCAGATCCAGCGACCAGAAATCGGCCATCCGGCCCACGGCCAGCGATAGCGTGAGGGCGAAAACCGCGATAAATGCCATAGCACCCGAAGCCGTGCCCGTCAGCCATGCCGCATTGCCTTTGGGCGGCACGATCTGGTCGGAAGGCGAACCGCCCAGAATAAAGGCCAGCGGATTTCCACTCATAGCCGCGCTCCTGCCAGGCTGAGATTGCCGTCTTTCAGACGCAAAACACTGGCCGGCACCCGGCCCTTGATCGAGCGTATCAGATTGAGATCATGGGTGGCCAGCAGGATGGTTTTTCCCATTTTGTTCAGCTCTACCAATAGGGTAAGCAGGCGCTGCCCCATTTCCCAATCGACATTTCCGGTTGGTTCGTCCGCCACAATCATTTCAGGATCCATAATGACGGCGCGCGCCAGCGCCAGCCTTTGGCGCTCGCCACCCGACAGCTCTTCGGGCAGAGCGTCGGCGCGGTCGGCCATATCGACCCAGGCCAGCAAATCCTCAAGGTTTTCCATGTTTGCCTCGATATTCCTCCCCGCCACCAGCAACGGCAAAGCGATGTTCTGCCGAACGGTCAAATGGTTAAGAAACTGGCAATCCTGATGCACAACGCCCACGCGCCGCCGCATCTGGGTGATTTGCTCGCGTGAAAGCTCCGATACTTCCTGCCCGAAAATCCGCAACGAGCCGGAATCGGGCATAAGCGAAAGATAACACATTTTGAGCAGGGTTGTCTTTCCCGCGCCGGAAGGACCGGTCAGAAAATGAAAGGAACCCGCTGCGAGTTCCTGCGTAACATTTTCCAAAATGGCCCGCGAGCCATAGCTAAATCCGGTGTTATTCAGCGAGATCACAAAAAAATCCTCCAATTTTGCAGACATTCTCACGTAAACGCGCTAAGCTCAAGCCCTAAGCCTTTGATCCACTTGGAATAGGCTCGGTTGGGGGCTACACTCCGGCAAGCTGATTCGAGCGGCAGGATAAAATACAGGACGTATAAACATGCGGATAACATGCCCAAGCTGTCAAGCAACGTATGTGGTGAATGAATCGGATATTCCGGAAGAGGGAATTGAAGTCGAATGCAGCGCTTGTATGACGCGCTGGATGCAGATGCCTGCTGGCCAGGAGCTGCAAACCAATAGCCCGGAGGCCGGGGCACCCGAAGCCGGACAGGATAACCCGGCCCGGCCCGCATCCGATACCGAGCCCCCAGAAGCCGAAGTGCCGCCCGCTTCCGGACCAGAGGCTGAACAAGAGCCGGAGGTTGAATTCGAACCTGTTGGTTCAGCCGGGAATATTTCCAAAACTGAAGCGGCAGAAACAGAAGCGGCAGAAACAGAAGCGGCAGAAACAGAAGCGGATGTAGTTGCCATTCCGATGCCGCAAGTGGATGCGCCGGTTCCGGATGAGGCAAAAGCCCCGGAGGCGGTGTCTTTTATGGATGCGCCAAGCGACCTTTCCGCGCCCGGACCCGACGAGAAAGAATCGACATGGCGGGTGCCTTCCCCTCCGGCAAAAGATCTTTCCGCGCGCGATCCGCTAGATGATGTATTGGCGGAAATGGATTCCGGTTTTCCTCAGGCAGCATCAGACGATGCACTGGCAGATGAAGATGCTGATTCGGCCACGACACATGAAAATGCCGAAGCCCAGGCCCCTGCTGAAACGGCGCAAGACCAACCGCCAGAGCAAAATCCGGAGGTTCCGGATTCCTATTTTGATGAAATCGCCGAAATCAACCCGCCTTCCGACACCGGCCCGGATGCAGAGCCATGGGCCGGGGCTGACGGGCCTGGCCCGTCGGATGCCATTGAAACTGTCGAAAAACAGTCCGCCCGGCCACAAACCATCGAAGAGATAGAGGCCATGGCCGCGCAGGTGGAAAAGGTTATGGATAGCCGGAATACGGGCGATTTTCCGAAACCTGGAGCGGAGCCGGAATCGCGGCCCGAGCCGCAGCCAGTACCTGAACCTGAAGCGGAGTCCGAGCCGGAAGAGATAACCCCTGCTCCCGTTTCGGTGCCCCGACACTGGAGCGAACAAATTTCCGCAACCCCTGCCAAAGCAGACGGGCAACCTGACGGGATACCGGCAGAAGATGCCAGAAAGGACATGGAAAACCTGATCCGCAACCTGTCAGACACCATGCCCCTGGCCGGTAATATCGTCGAATTTCCGACAGCGGAGACTGACGAGACCTCCAGCACAGACAAAGAAGAGGATGGCGAGCTTCGCCCGTGGGAAGGGGCGGCGGCACCGGTTCTCGATGCAGCATTTCCCGATGCGGCCGATGAGTCAGCGATGCTGGCCAAAGAAGATGACGATGATGATTTCGAGTGGGAAGAGCTTGAAGAGCCGGAAGACGAGAGCATCAGTTTTAACCCGGAGCCGGAGCCGGATTCACTGGAAGCCAATCATATAGCGGCAATTGAAAAGCAAAACGGTCTGGACCTGCGCCCCGTTGCCCCGGAGGTGACAAACATCATCGAAGCCGAGGTGCATGGATCGCCCTTTGCCACCATGGGCAGCAGTGCGCCCGGGAAAAAGCCAAGCCAGCCAAGCGCACCGGTGGAA
>JALSHK010000485.1 GCA_026982275.1 Paracoccaceae bacterium
CTGTAGTTTAACGATAAACCATAAGCCTTGCGCCTTGAACCGCGCGGGGTTTTGCGCCACATTCAGCGGATGCAGCCAAAGGGGGTGCGACATGAACACACGCTGGGCGCTCTCCATAGCCCTTTTAATTATAGGCATTTTTGCGCTAGACAGATTTTATCTGGAATGGAATCTGCCTGTAATATTGGGAACCCAGCTGGTGAACGTCCTTGAATGGATGGCCTTCTGGCGATAATCCCGCGGGCAAACGGGAGAGTATTATGAGCTGGAAAACCCTTGATGATATGTCGCTAGGCGGCAAAACTGTTTTAACGCGTGTGGATATCAATGTGCCGGTGGAAAATGGCCGCGTCACCGACGCCACCCGCATCGAGCGGATCAAGCCCACGATTGACGATATTCTGGCCGCTGGCGGCAAGCCGGTGCTTATGGCGCATTTTGGCCGCCCGGGCGGCAAGCCCGAGGCGGAATTCAGCCTCGAGCAACTGCGCGAAGCGGTAGAAACCACCATCGGACATCCTGTTGTATTTTGTGAGGAAACCATCGGCGACAAGGCTAAATCCGCCATAGAGGCTCTGCCTGCCGGCGCTGTGTTATTGCTGGAAAACACCCGGTTTAACGCTGGCGAAACCACAAATGACGGCGATTTTGCCGCCGCGCTGGCCGATCTGGGCGATATCTATTGCAACGACGCCTTTTCCACCGCGCACCGCGCCCATGCCAGCACCGAGGGCATCGCCCGCTTGCTGCCCTCTTGCGCGGGCCGGCTGATGCAAGCCGAACTAAGCGCGCTGGAAGCCGCGCTTTCCAAGCCCGAACATCCGGTTGTGGCCGTTGTGGGCGGTGCAAAAGTCTCCACCAAGCTTGACCTTCTGGGCAACCTTATCCCCAAGGTCGACCAGATTGTGATCGGTGGCGGCATGGCCAATACATTTCTGGCAGCTCAAGGCATTGATGTCGGGAAATCCCTTTGTGAACATGATCTTGCTGATACCGCCCGTGATATTATGGCCCGCGCCAAAGCTGCGGATTGCGAGCTGATCCTGCCGGTGGATGTAGTGGTGGCGTGGGAATTTGCCGCCAATACCAAAAGCGAAACCGTAGCCGCCAATGCCTGCCCTGCGGATGCGATGATCCTGGATGCGGGGCCGCAATCGGTTGAGGAGGTGGGCAAGATTTTTGCCGCTGCCAAAACGCTGGTCTGGAACGGGCCATTGGGGGCTTTCGAGATCGAGCCGTTTAACATGGCCACCGATGCCGCCGCCCTGAAAGCCGCCGAGCTGACCCGCGCGGGCAGCCTGCGCTCGGTGGCCGGTGGTGGCGATACCGTGGCAGCGCTGAACAATTCCGGTGCAGCGAAAGATTTCAGCTATATTTCCACAGCAGGCGGGGCCTTTCTTGAATGGCTCGAGGGTAAAACCCTGCCCGGGGTTGCGGCGCTGGAAGGATAGGCCACGGCTCGCACCCGATTCAATTAATTTGAGAAAATTGAAAATTGGGGATTCACAAATCAAATCAGGTCTGCCATGATTCGGTATATTCGGCGCAAAGACCGAATACCGAGGCGGAAACATGGAAATGAAGGCAAAATCTCGTAAGGTTCTTGGCTACACGACCTCGGTCGCAGCTGCCGTTCTGGTGTTCTATCTCGCCATTGTTGCGATTCAGGGGCCTTACGGGCTGCGCAATCTGTTTGCCTTGCAGGAACGCGAGATAAAACTGCAAACCCGCCTATCGGAAATCACCCGACAGCGGATCGAGGCGCAGAATCGGGCACGGCGGCTGTCGGATGATTATCTGGATCTTGATCTGCTCGACGAGCAAGCGCGCAAGGTGCTTGGCTATATTCGAAGTGATGAAATTATCGTTCAATAACACTACTTTACTCCATATCTTCACGAAATTCATGATCCTGTGCGAAAAAGGCATGTGACATTCTGTCTGGCTGCTGTATAATATAGTTTAACGATTTACTACACTCAGGAGCCTCGCATGGCCAAAGCCAGAAAACCGAATGTGAACGCAGAAGAGCTGCTGGAATATTATCGCGAGATGTTACTGATCCGGCGCTTTGAGGAAAAGGCCGGCCAGCTTTACGGCATGGGGCTTATTGGCGGGTTTTGCCATCTTTATATCGGGCAAGAGGCAATTGTGGTTGGGCTGGAAGCCGGCGCAAAAGAGGGGGACCAGCGGGTGACCTCCTATCGCGATCACGGCCATATGCTGGCCTGCGGCATGGACCCGAAAGGCGTGATGGCCGAGCTTACCGGGCGCGAGGGGGGGTATTCGCGCGGCAAAGGCGGCTCGATGCATATGTTCTCGCGCGAAAAGAATTTTTATGGTGGTCACGGGATTGTGGGGGCGCAGGTGCCGATTGGTGCGGGGCTTGCCTTTGCGAACTGGTATCGCGGCAATGATAATGTGAGCTTTGCCTATTTTGGCGATGGGGCCGCCAATCAGGGGCAGGTTTATGAAACCTTCAACATGGCAAGCCTGTGGAAACTGCCCTGTATTTTTGTGATTGAAAACAACAAATACGCCATGGGAACCAGCCTGCATCGCGGCTCGTCCACGCCCGAGCTATATACTCGGGGCGCTGCTTTTGGCATCCCCGGAGAAAAGGTGGATGGCATGGATGTGCTGGCCGTCAAGGCGGCGGGGGACAAGGCGATCGCCCATTGTCGCGCCGGAAAAGGCCCCTATATTCTGGAGATGAACACCTATCGCTATCGCGGGCATTCCATGTCCGACCCCGCAAAATACCGCAGCCGCGAAGAGGTGCAAAAAGTGAAGGAAGATCGTGATCCGATTGACCATGTGCGCGAGCTTCTGGTGGGAAGCAAGCAAGCAACCGAGGCCGATTTGAAGGCGATTGACAAAGAGATCAAGAAGATCGTTATCGAGGCCGCCGATTTTGCCTCCGCCAGCCCCGAGCCGGACTTGAGCGAGCTTTATACAGACATTCTGGCGGAGGTGAACTAATGGCCATCAATATTCTCATGCCCGCGCTTTCGCCCACCATGGAAGAAGGCAATCTGGCCAAATGGCTGGTGAAGGAGGGTGATAGCGTCGAAAGTGGCGATATCCTTTGCGAGATCGAAACCGACAAGGCAACGATGGAATTCGAAGCGGTGGATGAAGGCGTGATTGGCAAAATTCTGGTCGCCGAGGGCAGCGAGGGCGTCAAGGTAAACACCCCGATTGCCGTGCTGGTGGAAGAAGGCGAAAGCGCCGATGCCGCGCCAGCCCCTTCCGAGGCTGCGGCAACAAATGAAACCCCTGCCCCGATAGCGACAGCCCCCGTGGCCAGCACGCCGGTCGAGCAGGACCTGCCCGCCGGCACCACTTTCAAATCCCAAACCGTGCGGGAGGCCATTCGCGATGCGATGTCCGAGGAAATGCGACGCTCGGAAGATGTGTTCCTCATGGGGGAAGAAGTGGCGCAATATCAGGGCGCTTACAAGGTCAGCCAGGGGATGCTGGATGAATTCGGCCCCAAGCGGGTGATCGACACCCCGATCACCGAGCATGGTTTCACCGGCATCGCCGTAGGGGCGGCCTTTGCCGGCCTTAATCCGGTTGTAGAATTCATGACCTTCAATTTTGCCATGCAGGCGCTGGACCAGATCGTCAACTCCGCCGCCAAAACCCGCTATATGTCGGGCGGGCAAATGACCTGCCCGATCGTGTTTCGCGGTGCCAATGGCGCGGCTTCGCGGGTGGGCGCGCAGCACAGCCATGATTACGCCTCTATGTATGCGCAAATTCCGGGGCTGAAGGTGGTGATGCCCTATTCGGCGGATGATTATAAGGGCCTGCTGAAATCCGCGATCCGCGACCCGAATCCGGTGATTTTTCTGGAGAATGAAATCCTCTATGGCCGCGCTTTTGATGTGCCGGAAATCGAGGATTACACCGTGCCGATCGGCAAGGCCCGCATCCGGCGCGAGGGTGATGATGTAACGATTGTCAGCTTTGGTATTGGCATGCAATATGCGCTGGAAGCGGCAGATAAGCTCGCCGAGGAGGGGATCTCTGCCGAGGTGATCGATCTGCGCACCCTGCGCCCGATGGACACCGAAACCGTGATCAAATCGGTGATGAAAACCAACCGCTGCGTGACGGTAGAAGAAGGCTTTCCTGTGGTTTCCATTGGCGGGCATATCTCGGCCACCATCATGCAGGAAGCGTTTGATTACCTCGATGCCCCGGTAATGAATTGCGCCGGAAAAGACGTGCCAATGCCCTATGCGGCCAATCTCGAAAAGCTGGCGCTGGTGACCACGGATGAAGTGATTGCTGCCGTTAAATCAGTAACTTACCGTTAGGAGCGGATCATGCCAATAAATATCCTTATGCCCGCGCTTTCCCCGACCATGGAAGAGGGGAACCTTGCCAAATGGCTGGTCAAAGAGGGCGATACGGTTGAATCCGGCGATGTGCTGTGCGAGATCGAAACCGACAAGGCAACGATGGAATTTGAAGCGGTGGATGAGGGGTTGATCGGCAAGATTTTGGTGGCCGAGGGCAGCGAAGGGGTGAAGGTAAACACCCCGATTGCCGTGCTGCTGGAGGAGGGCGAAAGCGCAGGTGATATCAGCGATACCCCTGCCCCCGCCGCGCCTGAAGCGCCCAAGGCTGTAGCAGAAACGCCTGCTGCGGCACCCGCGCCTGCCGCGCCGCTTGCCGCCAAAGGCGAGCGCATTTTCGCCTCGCCGCTGGCGCGCCGGATTGCCGCGCAAAAGGGGCTTGATCTTGCAAGCCTGCAAGGCTCTGGCCCCAAAGGCCGCATTGTGAAAGCTGATGTTGAAAACGCAACCGCGCAGCCAGTGGCCGCCCCGGAGGAAGCTGCTGCCCCCGCCGCCCAAAGTGCCAGCGCCAACACCGTTATGGCCATGTATGCTGATCGTGAATATGAGGAAATGCCGCTGGATGGGATGCGCAAAATCATTGCGTCGCGCCTGACCGAAGCCAAGCAAACCATCCCGCATTTTTACCTGCGGCGCGAGATTCAAATCGATGCGCTGCTGAAGTTCCGCAGTGAGCTGAACAAGAGCCTCGCGGATAAGGGCATCAAACTTTCGGTCAATGATTTCATCATCAAGGCCTGCGCCATGGCCCTGCAGGAAGTGCCCGATTGCAATGCCGTCTGGGCCGGAGACCGTATCCTCAAGCTCAAGCCATCGGACGTTGCGGTGGCCGTGGCCATTGAAGGCGGGCTGTTTACGCCGGTGTTGCGCGATGCTGAATCCCGCACGCTTTCGAGCCTGTCAGTCGAGATGAAAGACCTCGCGGCCCGGGCCAAACAGCGCAAGCTGGCACCGCATGAATATCAGGGCGGCAGCTTTGCCATTTCCAACCTTGGCATGATGGGGATCAGCAATTTCGACGCGGTAATCAACCCGCCGCACGGCTCAATTCTGGCCGTGGGTGCGGGGCAAAAAATGCCGATGGTCAATGCGGAGGGAGAGCTGGATATCGCCACGGTGATGTCGGCAACGCTATCGGTGGATCATCGGGTGATCGACGGGGCACTGGGGGCAGAGTTCCTTGCGGCCGTAAAGCAAAACCTCGAAAATCCAATCTCGATGCTGGCATAATGGCGGGTTAGAAACCCACCCTACATGCGAGCCATATCTTTACCGGTGGCGGTGTTTGGCACCGCCATCAGCCATTCAAAAGCTGGTCCATTTCGTTGGAAGGCTGGTCACATCCCGCCTCCCCTACCACTTTGGCCGGCACCCCTGCCACGGTTTTGCAGGGCGGCACATCGCGCAGCACCACCGAGCCGGCAGCCACGCGGCTGCAATGGCCAATATGGATATTTCCCAAGATTTTGGCCCCTGCGCCGAGCAGCACACCATCGCCGATTTTCGGATGCCGGTCCTCGTCATCCTTGCCGGTGCCGCCAAGCGTGACCGCATGCAGCATCGACACATTGTCACCGACAACTGCCGTTTCGCCAATAACGATGGAATGGGCGTGATCAATCATCAAGCCTTTTCCGACCACTGCAGCCGGATGGATATCAATTCCGAATACTTCCGAACTGCGCATCTGGGCGAAATAGGCCATATCCTTGCGCCCCTGAAGCCAGAGCCAATGGGCGACGCGATAGGCCTGCACCGCCAAAAAACCTTTGAAATACAGCAATGGCTGGATGCTGCGATGACAAACCGGATCGCGGTCAAGCGTGGCCACGATATCGGCCCGTGCCGCAACCCCCAGCCGGGAATCTGCGGCATAGGCCTCCACACAGACCTCGTTCACCACACTCTCGGTCATATCACCCGAAGCCAGCTTTTGCGAAATACGATAAGCCAGCGCGGATTCCAGCGATTTGTGATGCAGCACAGCTCCGTAAACCACACCCGCCATCGCTGGCTCCGCTTCGATAATCGCTTGTGCTTCCACCCTGATTGCGGCCCATACCGGGTCCAGCCTGCCAAGTTTTGCTTGTGCTTGTGTCATTTTTTCACTCCGTCACCGCATTTTACGGTATTCGGCATGATAAGTCATAGCTAATAATCACAAATTCAAGCTAAACTTCGAAAATACTATGGGTAGGTAAAATAAATACTGCTTTTGTCCGGCAGATCACCGCCCCAGCCATAATAGCAAATACCCGATTGCCAAAATCAGACAAAGCGGTGCAAAAAAGCGGGAATCCAGCGTTCGGAATGGCTCGGCAGAAGCTTGTAACGGCCCGAAAGGCATATAGGTCATCCCGCCGCGCAAGGCAAAAACCACCGCGCCAGCCCCCACCCCCCATTTCCTTAGCGGCTCGAATTCGCCAAGGCTGAACCATCCGCCCCCCCAAAGCGCCAACCATCCCGCCAGCGAAATGCCAAGCGCAACCAGAATAGTAAGCCATGCGGGTGGCATAGGGCTTCCTTCCGGCAAGCCGATCACAGTCGCACTCAGCTTTTCACGGCTCCGTGCAGGCCAGCTCAGGCCGATCGCCCATGCCAGATGCAGCAACGCCACCGCCTGCAGGAGAGAAAATACCGAAGCGGCAACCACCATCATGCCGGTATCTCCCGCCAATACCCTACAAAAACCAGCAGGCCCAGACTAAAGAAAATATACACTTGCGGAAACTTGAAGAGCGATCCGAACCGAAGGTAGCCATAAAGCATGAACAGCCCGGTAAAGGCAAAAAACTGGGCCGCAATATACGGCATGCCGCCCAGCCCCCGCCCGACCGAAGCCAGCCCCAGCCAGATTGCACTTAGCACCATAATTGCGGTTATGGCGTGCCAAATCACCGAAACCACCGTTTTTACATCCTTCGCAAGATCACTTTTCAATACCGGTTGATGTATTTCGGGGCCACCCCCGATCACATGCGCACCGATTGTTGCCACGCTCAATGCTGTTGCGGCTAAATACCAATAGTCCATCCCACCCTCCATACGGTTCGGTATGTTCATACAGCTTGCGCCGGGCGAGTCAATACGCTAGCGTATGGAATGAAAAAAAACCTCACACAGCTCGACTGGTTACAGGCCGGATTCCGCGCCCTCAGCATCCATGGCCCACAGGCCCTGAAAGCCGAACCTCTAGCCAAAACGCTCAAGGTTAGCAAAGGTTCTTTTTATTGGCATTTCAGTGATATAGCAGATTTCAAAGCCGCCATGATCAGCCATTGGAAAACGAAGGCTACCGCCGATGTAATTACGGCTATTGAATCCGGAACCTCGGATCCTGCGGACAAGCTATACGCACTGGCCCATCGCTCGACAGCACAAACACATGCGGCATATGGCGGCGCTGCCAGCGAATCCGCCATTCGCGACTGGGCCAGATACGAAGCCGATATCGCCAGAGTGGTGGCGGAAATCGACCTCCGCCGCCTGACATTCACCGAATCGCTGTTTCGGGCAAGCGGGCAAGAGAAACCCCGGGCGCAGCAATCTGCCCGCCTGCTTTATGCCGCCCTGATCGGGCTGGATACCCTTGCCAGCGCCAACAAAAACACTTCACGGCAGAATTTGTCCCATCTCGTCACGCTTTTGCTCAAACAGCCCTAGGCACGCCAAGCTCCACATAATGCACGCATAACCGCACCGTGCCAGCGGAAAATGTTCCTGCATCCGGTGTCAGCAAAAGCGGTGTATCGGCATAATAGGTTTGCG
>JALSHK010000486.1 GCA_026982275.1 Paracoccaceae bacterium
CAATATCACTTCAACGCGGCGGTTTTGCGCCCGTCCGGCCCGGGTGCCGTTATCGGCAATCGGCTCTCTTTCGGCCCGCCCCTCGGCGGTCATGCGGGCAGGGTCCTCCAGCACCTTCGCAATCGAAGCCATCACCGCCTCGGCCCGATGAAGCGATAATACCTGATTATTCGGGAATTTAGCGGTCGAAATCGGGATGCTGTCGGAATGACCGGCCACAATAATGCTGCCGGGCTGATCATTCAGCGCAGCCGCCACCCGCGCCAGCCGCTCGGGGTATCCGGGCTGCAATACATCGCTGCCCGGGCCAAACATCTCGGCCCCCGCAATGCGGATAACCAGCGTGTTGCCCTGCTCGAATACCGTAACGATGCCCTCGGCGATTTCGGCCTCCAGAAAGCCGCTTACCGCATCGAGCCGCTCTTCCACCTCAGGCGCGGGCGGCGGCGGGGGAGGGGGGGGCGCGCGGCGCTTCAGCTCGATCGGAGTGGGCGCGCCAAGGGTGGCCAACTGGCCTTGCAGCCGCTCGGCATCACCCGTAAGCGCATAGGATAACCCGAAAAACCCGAGACTCAGCGCCACCACCAGAACGCCGGTAATGATCCAGAGCGGCTTCCAGATATTCAGCGCCCGATGCGCCAGCTTCACGCCCTTCCAGAAAGGCGATAGCGAATGTTCCTGCTCGCCGCGATGGGCGCGGATCAGCCGCGCCAGCCCCTCGCGGATGCGCATATGCTTGTCGCTGCCCTGATTTTCCACCCGTAGGCGACCCTCAAAGCCGAGGCTGAGGCAGACATAGATGAATTCCAGCATTTCCAGATTGGTGCCCGGATCCTGCTCCATGCGCGCCAGCAGATCATAAAAGCGATCGCCGCCATGGGTTTCTTTGTGAAAGGTGCCGACCATGCTTTGCGTGGTCCAGACGGAGCGCCCGCCCCACGGGGTGTTCAGCACCACATCATCCACGGTGGCGCATAGCAGATAGCGCGCGATATTCACCGTTTGCGCCGGAATGCCGGCATGCAATGCGCGCTGCTCGAAGGCCTGGATTTCCTGCACCACCGATTGGCGCAGGGCGGCAGGGTCATTATGCTGGGCGCGGTTTCTGATCCGGCCAATCAGGGCAAAAAGCTTGGAGGCCGCTGCCGTCAGGGTGTTTATGCCGGTCAGGGCAAAGCTGTCTTCCACGGGCCGGGGCTGCATTTGCGGCTGAGGCTGATAGCCCTGCGGTGGCTGGCCAAAGCCTTGTTGCGGCTGGCCAAACCCCTGCTGCGGGGGCGGCTGTTGCTGGCCAAGGCCTTGCCGGGGCGGGGGCGCATAGGCGGGCGGCTGCTGGGGCGCAGGCGCTCGGCCTCCCGGGCGCAGGTTTACGATGGTTTTTTCGGTATCGTCTGGCTCGGCAAACGGATCGTCATCACGGCTCATGCGCTTATCCCTTCTATCCGTTGCGGATCGCCCAAAGCTCCATATGAAGCCCCGGCAGATCTCCGGCTACATGCACCGCCAAGCCGCCCGATGTTTGCAGCTGTTTCCATAGCTCGCCGCTGCGATCCAGCTCGAAATACGTCACCCCCGCATGAAACGGGATCTGGCGCGGGGCCACGGGCATGGGCCGCATGCCTATGCCCGGCAAGGCCGAATTCACCAATTGCCGAATGCCCTCCACGGGGCCGAGCTTGGCTTGGGTCGGGAAATGTTTGCGGATGGTTTCAGGCGGCACATCGGCCTTGGCGGCCATCACAAAGCTCGCGCCCTGAAGCAGGCGCTTATCGGCGATCATACCCACAGAAATGCCGTATTTTCGCGCCTCCAGCGGGATTTGCACCGCGTTTTGCTCCAGCACTGCCGATAGATATTGCCGCAAGGCCCGCATCACATCGGTAAAGGTTTCGCTCAGGTTTTCATGCTGGTAAAGCGGAAAGGCCGGCGGCTTTTTGCTGGCATCCATATAGGTCGAAAGCTCGCCCGCCATGCCGATCAGGAATTGATACACCATCGCCGGATGGGCGTTTTGCAGGGTTGCGATATGGCGCATCATCGGCAGATAGCGATTGACGCAGATCAGCAGCAGAAAATCCGTGATTTCAGCGGCAGCTTTGGCAGGGCCGCTTTCTACCAGCCTTCCGGCGAGCGCATCCGAGCGATGCCCGAGCAGCCCCTCGATCTCGCGGGCAAAATCCGCCAGCGTGCCAGAGGCGCGAATATCAAGACAGGTGGGAATAAAGCTGCGATCCAGCACCACCTCTTTATCGGATTTCACCTCGATAATCCGCGCCACCGGAATGGCGAGCCGGTCCGACATATCATCCATCTCCAGCGCGAATTCGAGCCGCAGCTTGGCCACCGCCATCGTGGTCGGGGTTTTTTGATTGCCCACCGCATTGGTGATCTCGATCTCGCTTGGCCCATAGCGCGCGGCGGATTTTTGCGCGCCCGACATATCCACCTCGGTCGCGCCGTGGCGCCGCGTGGGGATGGTCAGATAAATCACGGTGTTTTTGATATTCTCCGGCACCTCCAGCGAGGGCGGATGATCTTCGGCTTGCGGCACCCGAAAAACCAGGCCATCCGGCGTGAGACCACTCACGGTTTTGACCGCAAATTTACCAAGGCGCAGCAGCTCGTCATCGATCGTCAGCTCGCTTAACCCCCAGCCATGCGGGCCAAGCCGCCCCGCCAAGCCCCCGACCAGAGATTCCACATATCTGTCATTTTGCTGAAAATGCTGCGGCTGCAAAAACAGCCCCTCACTCCATACAACCTTACTATCCCAAGACACGTTCACTTCTCCCTAGCGGCGGTTTTCCCGCCGATCCTAGCGCAATTTGCGCAATTGTTCTTCATAGGCTTTGGCAAAGGCCTTGCCGAATAGCGCCTGAAAATCATCTTCGGCTTCGGCGGCTATTTCGCCATACATTTTCTCGAATACATCCCAGCGCTTGGCCTTGCCGCCGCCAAACAGGCCTTTTTTGGCTTCGATCTTGGCGGAAAGCGTAGCGGGATCAAAGCGCTCCAGCAAGGTTTTTATCGCCGCCTGCATGCCCGTCATCATCGCCACCTCATGGGCTTTGATATCATCCACAGCTTCTTTTGCCGCCCGTTCCGCCGGCAGATAACCCGGCATATCGGGCTTTATCATCGCCTCCACGGCCTGATCGCCGCTGACGGAAAATTTGATCGGGTTATTGCCATCGGGCGAGATCATGGTCTGGCCAAGCCGGAATTCGGATTTGATCGAGGCCCGCGTCATCAAAACATCACGCAATCCCTCGACCATGGTCCGGTAGGCCAGACCAGCGCGCTCCATCGCGGCCATAAGCTCTGATTCCGGCAGGTCTTGCGCGGCGTTTGCCGCCTGCAAAAAAGCGCGGGCGGCATCGCCAGATACGGGAGACGGGGCGGCGCTCGGGGCGACTGGAGCTGGCGCGCTCGGCGCTACAGGGGTGGGGGCTACAGGGGCGGGAGCTTCGGGCGAGGCACCAAAATCGGGGCTTTCCGGCGCGCTTAAATCCCAATCATCGGGGATCAGCGCCCCCGCGCCCGCTTCCGAGGGCGGCGGGGAGAAGAAATCACTGGCCGAGGCGCTATGGTCCGGCGCACTGGTATCCATACCGTCAAACGGGTCCGCGCCCGGGCCAAAAATATCCTCGTCCTCGGGGATCAGCGGCGCGGGTTCCGGTGCGGGGGCGGCAAGACCGCTGGCATCGGGACCTTGGGCAGGGCCATCGCCGAGCAAGGCCGAAATCGAATCCTCGGTGGCCGAGCCAGCATGATCCAGCCCGCCAACAAACCCCGCCATATCCTCGCCCTCGGGCGGAAGCGGGGCCAGCAGATCATCCATCGCCGGAGCGGCCAGATTGGCATAAGGATCTACGGGCGGCGCACCAAGCCCTGCGTTGATTTCTACGCGAAATTCATAAGCGCCGATAATCAGGGTATCGCCATGGTTCAGCGGCGAAGGGGTGGGGCCGAGCGGCTGGGGCATATAATTCAGGAAGGTGCCATTGGTGGAGATATCGGACACCACATAATCATTGCCCCGCGCCTCGATCACGCAATGGCGCGAGGAAATCGTGCGATCGGGATCGGGCAGCACCACATCATTGCCTTCGGCCCGCCCTAGCGTAAGCGCACCATCTACCAAGGTTAGCGCATTCATGCCGTTGGGCATGGAGCCTGTGCCTTGCAAGTGTAATATCAATCCCATAAAATGCCTAACCTCCGATCAAAACATTGGCACAGCCTGCCACGATGGCCCCGCCATGGGCACAGCTATCGCCCATGCGTGCCGCAGGCGTGGAACAGATCAGCACGGTCCCCGAACCTTTGACCACCGTATCGGGTGGCCCGACACAAACCGCCATATTGCCAATCGTGGCCGCCGGGAGGAAGCCGATCAGCACGGTTGGCTTGCCCGGCGGCAGTAGCGGCCCGCCAACATGGGGCACCGGCCCGGGAGATATCATCGGACAGGCATGCATATCACCAATTCTAGCGGCAGGTTGTCCCATTTGCCCCTCCCTTTCTGTGTTGCCCGTAACAAATAAGAGGCAAAGAAATATTATCCAACACCTTCCCCCTTTTTACTACTGCTTTCTTGCGCCAGCTGCCCATTTCCCCCCTTGGCGATATCCAGCCCGCGCCCGAGCAGAAGCTGCCCTTGGCGGTTAATATCTTCGGGCAATTCCGGCGCATAAAAGCTTTGCAATTGCGCCGAGAAAATCAGCAGGCCCGGCAGGTGCGGCGGGCCTGTCGGGGCCTCCTCGTCATCGGGCAGCGGCACATTAAAGCCCGCCTCGCACATCATGCTATCCGGCCCGTCTGATTCCAGCGCAAAAGGTTCCAGCGCTTTTTTGGTCTCTTGCGACGGCTTGAAAACCCATGCTTCCGCCGCCATCAGCGCTTTGGTTTTAACATCCGGTTCCAGCATGTCCCGCGCTGCCAGACAGCCCCACCACACGCCTTCTCTGGGCGGCAGGGCCAGCGCCAATATCTTCAGCGCATCCATCAGCAGGTTTTGCGCCACCAATTCCTCGATCAGCTTGGCGACCGGATCTTCGGGGCCGGTTTCGGGCCGAAACGGGAATTTCACCTTGCCAAGGCGAACCACCTCGCCGGCGCTGCGCTTTTCTATTTTTGTAAGGCCGGTGAAGGCCGATTTCGTGTTCATATCGTCCTCCTCCCTAATTTATCTTGACCAAAGAACCCTTGACCGTAAGGATTCCGCCAGCCTTGACTGTGGCCATGCCCTTGCCTTCAAAGGTGGCCATAGACCCTTTGGCGGTCAGGTTGCCCTTGGCCTCCAGCGCCATCGCGCCCTTGGCGCTCAGGTCCATCTTGCCGGTGGCGGCCATGGTGATCTTGGTTGATTTCACCTTGATCTCCCCCGAGGTGATCTCGATGCTGGATTGCCCCACCGTCAGCTTGATCTTGGTGCCGGCCGTGATGTCCAGCGTGTTTCCCACATCGATGGTATAATTCGCGCCGATCGCATCGTCCTTATCACTGCCAATGGCTACCGTTTCATTATCCCCCACGCTGCGGTCACGGTTTTTGGCGATGACCAGAGATTCATTTCCAGCCTTGACCTCAAAGCTGTGATTACCCTTTTCCAGCCATTCGGTTTTGTCGTTATAAATCTTTTGCGTCAGGTCTCCCGCTTTTTTTTTCTCAAAGCCGATGCTGATTTCGGCATTGTTTTTGATGGTTTCTTTATAGTCCTTCTCCGATTGCAGCCGGATAAATTCCGCGTCTTTTTTATCCTCGAATACCAGCTCGTGAAAACCCTTGCCGCCTTTGGTGGAGTTGGATTTCATCCCGTGCTGGGTCTTGTTATCCGGAAAGCCGAACGGATGTTTTTTCGCGTCGTTATAGAGCATGCCGGTCACCATCGGCCGGTCCGGATTGCCCTCCTCGAATTGCACCACCACCTCCTGACCAATGCGCGGAATATGAAACGCCCCCCAGCCCTGCCCGGACATGCCCTGCGTCACCCGAATAAAGCAGGTGGTTTTATCGTCTTTTTTTCCATCGCGATCCCAATGGAACTGCACCTTGATGCGGCCATAATTATCCGTATAGATCTCGTCGCCCTTCGGGCCGGTCACCACCGCGGTTTGCAAGCCCGCAATGATCGGGCGCGGGGTGGTGAGCGGCGCGCGAAAGGGTTCGGATTTGAGCTGCACCGAAAAGGTGCTTTCATAGCTTTCCTTTTTATCCTGCCCGGCACCGCCTGTTGCTTCTTGCCCGCCTATCCGGCTATTGGCCTGCCCGTCCTTATCCTGATCGGTTTCGATCTGGAGCTTGTGTCTGGCTTCCAGCACCAGATATTCCTTGTTGAATTCCGCTCGCGGGTGGTCTTCCAGCGTAAAGGTGCCGCCCACAGCCATGGCGCGCACATTGCATTTGCCCCATGTGCGCTTGTAATCCGCCACCAGCGCCTCGGCCTTTATTTTGCTGCGGGTTTTGCCAATGCTGCCGGTATCGTAAATGCCCGGATAATCATAGACCTCGATATCCTTGTGGCTATGGGTGCCTTTTGGCAGCGCGGTCACTTCTTTCAAATCAAGGGTCGGTTTTTTGAAGTTGTAATCCGTCAGGCTGACCTTGCCGGTATTCACCCGCTCGCTGCTTTTCCATTCATAGATATGATCCTCGTCGCGCTTGAACGAACCTTCGCCCCGTTCCTCGAATTCAAACCGGATGCGAGACGCCCCGTCCAGCGCGCGGTGAGAGCCGGAACCATCGGCCAGAACCAGCGTTTCCTTTCGCGTGTCATGGCTGAAGAAATAGTAAATCCCCTCCTCCTCCATCAAGCGGCTGACAAAATCAAAGTCGCTTTCGCGATATTGCACCAGATATTCGCGCTTCTGGAAAGTGGAGGATGTTTTATCCTCGATGTCGGAAAAGCCGCGCGCGGAGAAAATGTCCTTGATCACCTCCAGCGCCGATTTTTCCTGAAAGATCTTGCAATCCGCATGCAGGGTTAAAAACCAGAGCCAGGGCCGCACCTCGGCGCGGTAAAGCGCCTGCCCGCCAAAGCGCCCCTCATAGGTGCAGCTGACGCAATGCCCGTGCCAATAGCGCGTATTGCCGTCTTCGCCATCCAGCTCCAGCGACAATCGCTGCCCGACCACATCTTTCAGCTTCAAATCGTGATCCGGCGATAGAAACTGGATATCGGTTTCGGTCAGCGCCGACATTTTCTCGGTAATATCCGCGCGCAGCAATATCATTTTTTTAGGCCCCAGCGGCCCCTTTAATCGCAGCTGCCTGTTTTCCAGCACTACATCAGCAGGCATAATATCCTCCTTTCAATATATCCATGCGCCCTAAAATCATTGACGCTTCTCGATAATATGGTCTTCTCTTTTTAACCGGCCAATAATGCCGGGATGAATGGCCCAAAGAGAATTTAATATAACCCCCTCATCTAGGCTACGCATCAAATCAAACGTCGTTTCATAATAGTGGCAAATCACCGGCGTGGGGAAATAATCTTCCGCCGATAGCATGGCCGACAGATATTTTTCGCCCTTGATCAGCCAATGCCCCTCACCATCGCTGATCAATACGATGGCTTCATCGGGCGAATTTTCCGGTTTTTCCATCATAAATCCCCCAGCAGGGCCGCAAGATCGGCGTCCAGATCATCGTCATCGTCTTCGTCATCATCCCCAAAGCCGGCGAGCAAATCATCCAGATCATCGCCGTCATCAGCATCCAGATCCAGATCGTTATCAGCATCCAGATCCAGATCAAGATCAAGATCGCCATCAGCATCAAGATCCAGATCCAGATCGTTATCTGCATCAAGATCCAGATCGTCATCAGCATCCATGTCCAGATCCAGATCATCACCCGGACCATCCTCCAGGCCTGCGCCTTCCCCGGCTACAGGCACCGCTTGCGCCAGCGGTTTTTCAGGCTTGATCTTGCTGGAAATCCCGACACCGGTGCGGGCTTGCAGCTTGCCGCTTTTCATTTCCCTGGCGGCATCCCCCGCCCATATCCCCAGCAGCTCGCCCCCGCCCACCGCCTGGAACGAGCCAAGCTTGACCATATTTTGCCCCTGCACCGAAATCACCGGCATAAAGCCGCGCGCAATCACA
>JALSHK010000487.1 GCA_026982275.1 Paracoccaceae bacterium
AAAGCCCGCTTTCTTGCGCCAGCCGGATGTGATCGAGAATCATATAGGTGCCGATACTGTCCTTGGCGAAATCCGGATCAAAGAAGGAATAGACCATGGAAAGCCCGTCCTGTAGCAGATCACTCAGGCATACGGCTACCGGCACCGATTTCCCTTCGCGATAGATCGAATATTCCACCAGTCGCGTGTTGACGGGGGTTTCTTCTATCATTGCACTGAATTCGCCTTCATCCATTCCGGCCATGCCACCATCGGCATGGCGTGAATCCAGATAGCGGCTGAAAAGCTGGTAATGGCTTTCGCGTGCCCAAGGGGTTTTCAGACAGCGGGTGAGATGGGCATTGCGCTTTTGCACCCGCTTTTGCGAGCGACTTGGCCGAAATTCCTTCACCCGAACCCGCGCTGATTCGCAGGCCGAACAATCGGTGCAGGATGGGCGGTAAATCACATTTTGCGAGCGCCGAAAACCTTGACGGGAGAGTGAATCATTCAGGGTTACCCCGTCTTCTTCATAAAGCGTGGTAAAGAGCTTGCGCTCCTGCATATCCGCCAGATAAGGGCAGGTCTGCGGCGCGGTCACATAAAATTGCGGGTGGTTCAGCAGGCTATGACGCATAATCGACTTCTGTTTGTTTGCCCCAGCCTAGCAAGTGCCTATCCGGTAGGGCAACAAAAAAAGTGTCACATAGCTAATAGGGCGCTGTGGCCGGAAGGCCACAGCGCAGGGGATCAGGCGGTTGCCGGTGTGGATTCGCCGAAATCATTGCCGCGCGGCGGGGTCGGGGGCTTTTCGGCCTCGTCAAACCCGCGCGCCTCGCGGACATCCATGAATTGATCAAATTCGGCTTTGTCCTTGGCGGCGCGAAGCTTGGCCATGAATTTGCGAAACGCCGCTTGCTCGTCTTCGAGCCGCTTCAAGGTTTCGTTGCGATAGCTGTCAAAGGCTTCGTTGCCGCTTGGGCTGAAGCCGCGGCGACCATTGCGCCATTTGTTTTTACATTTTCCCATTCTTCCGGTTCCTAACGCATAAAAGAGAATTATCAGGCCCAGCGGGCCGCCAAAAATGAAACCAAGGACCATCGCTGCGATCCAGCCCTTTGCCCCGTATTGGTCTACCCAGTCTCGGGTTTGTTTCAGGATATCTAAAACCGTATCCATTGATTTTCCTTTCGCATGTAAATGTTATTCACATTAACATACATAAACCGAATTCCGTTCAGGTCAAGAGGGGGGGTGATTTTTTATTCTCCCACGATGCCAAGCCCGCGCAGATAGATGCCGGTGCCGCTTTCCAGCAAATCTTCGGGTGAGAATGCGGCACGACCACCCGGGGTGCCACGGGCGAAAAGCTCGACCACGCCGTGCGACATCGCCCAGATATGGTGGCTGACCATAACCGCAGGCGGGCGCTGACCGGCAGGAATATGCGCCATAAGGGTTTCGGCGGCCAGTGTCATGACCCCCATGGCGCGCTCCGACACCAAAGCCAGATCCGAACAGCCCGAAAGCGAAACGCCGGATTCAAACATCGCGATATAATAGCCCGGATAGCGCTTGGCAAAGGCCAGATAGGCACGCCCAACCTTGGAAAAGGCGCTGAGCGGGGTGGGCTTGCCGCCATTATAAGCATGCTCCAGCAGATCGCCAAATAAAAGATAGCCCTGCCGCGCAGTCTCCCGGATCAGCTCGTCCCGCCCCTTGAAATGCCGGTAGGGCGCGGCGGCAGACACACCGGCCTGCCGCGCCGCCTCGGCCAGTGTAAAGCCTTGCGGGCCGCGCTCGGTGATCAGCTCCAGCGTGGCATCGACCAGTGCCTGGCGCAGATTCCCGTGGTGATAGGGCTTGCTTTTGTTCACCTTCCAGCCTCGTTTCCCATCAAGGAAGGGCTGCCGCAAATGCGGCTATCCACCCGCATCAGCGAGGTTTCGTCTTTTTCGGTATAGTCAAAATGCGAGAGCAGCAGTTTGATCGCCGCCAGACGCGCGCGTTTTTTATCGTCGGATCTGATCACATTCCACGGCGCGGCCTCACTATGGCTATGGGCAAACATTTCCGAAATCGCGGTGGAATATTCATCCCATTTGTATAGGCCCTTCACATCCACCCCCGAAAGCTTCCAATGCTTTAGCCGATCCCCCTCGCGAGACAAAAACCGGCGCAGCTGCTCGGCGCGGCCCACGGTGAGCCAGATTTTTATCAGGGTGATGCCGTCATTCACCAGCATTTCCTCGAATTTCGGCACTTGGCGGAAAAACCGGTCCCGCTGCTCGTCGCTACACCAGCCAAACACCTTTTCCACCACCGCGCGATTATACCACGACCGATCAAAAAACACGATCTCGCCCGCTGCCGGAAGATGCTGGATATAGCGCTGGAAATACCATTGTGTGGCTTCGCTATCCGAGGGCTTGGAGAGCGCCACCACCCGGGCGCCGCGCGGGTTGAGGTTTTCTCGCAGGCGCTTGATGGTGCCGCCTTTGCCCGCCGCATCACGGCCCTCGAAAACCACGGCAATGCGCTGGCCGGTCTCTTTGGCCCAGGCCTGAAGCTTGACCAGCTCGATTTGCAGCGCGTCATATTCAACCTGATAGGCTTTGTTTTTCATAGCTCGAGGATAGGGATAGCCCGGATTCAGCACATCCTTTTTGCCGCCATTCCGGATTTGCGCCCTGATTTCAGCGGGGGCATCTTGCTGGAAATACAGGCTGATCGCGCCATCAAACGGTTTTTTCATGATTGCCTCCTTTGGGCTATAGTGCCCTAACGGTATAGCGGCTTCAACTCACTTGGAGTCGCCCTCCAGAATTTTGTCAATATCGATATTGGTGGTCTGGTAAATTTCATTAATCCAGTTGCCATAGAGAAGATGTGCGTGGCTGCGCCAGCGATTTTCCGGCGGTTGGCACGGGTCGTCATTGGGGAAATAGTCCCGAGGCACCTCGACCGGCTCGCCTTTGGCCCTGTCACGCAGGAATTCCTGCGCCAGCGTATCGCTGTCATATTCCAGATGGTTAAATATATAGAGCGATCTTTTACCCTTATCCTCGATCAGGCAGGGGCCGACCTCGTCTGAATGCATCAATATATCCAGCCCCTCGGGCAGATCCTGCTGGCGCACCTCGGTCCAGCGGCTGACCGGCACCGTGAAATCATCGGAGAACCCGCGCAGATAATGCGAGGCGGGCGCGAGGTTTTTATGCCGATAACAGCCAAAATGCTTGGCCGGCAGCATGTGTTTTGGCACGCTGTGATGATGATAAATCAGCGCCATGCCCCCCCAGCACACCCCGAAAGTCGAAAGCACGTTGGTCTGGGTCCAGTCCATCACCTCCTGCATTTCATCCCAATAGGTAACCTCTTCAAACGGCAGATGCTCGATCGGGGCACCTGTGATGATCAGACCGTCAAATTTGCGGTGCTTGATCTCTTGAAAGGCGTGATAAAAGCTCTCCATATGCGCAGCGGAAGCGTTTTTGGACTTATGCTGGCTCATGCGGATCAGTGTTAGCTCGATCTGGATCGGGCTGGCACCGATCAGGCGGGCAAACTGGGTTTCGGTTTGCTCCTTTTTTGGCATCAGGTTGAGCAGGCCGATTTGCAGCGGCCGCACCTCTTGCCGGTTGGCGGTTTCCTCATCCATTACATTCACACCCTCTTGGCGCAAAATTTCAAAGGCGGGCAGGCTGGAAGGAATACGAATGGGCATCAGGCGCTCCGCTCCAGGGCCTGGCCGATCAGATCGGTAAAATCCTGTGGATCCCGTATTTTGCGGACTTCGTCCGCCATCAGCGTGATGCCCCAGTTTTTGGCGATGGAAGCGTAGCGGGGCAGGCGGGCCTCCAGCAATTCACGATAGCCCCAGCGGATAAAATCATCCGGATCGACCTCATCTTCGCGGAGTGATTGCTTCTGTAGATATTTGCGCCATTTCTCCAGCAAAAAATCCTCTCGATAATACATCGGTTTGGGTGCGGCATCAAAGCGTGCGATCAGCTCGCGGGCATGGGCCGCATGGCCTTCGATCAGCACCGGCAGAGCCGAGGCGCTTAAGGATTGCAGCACCTGATCCTCGGGGTCATTGCCATCTACTACCTCGCAGATCGAGCCGGAGGTGTCGCAGATGAAATGCTGGTAGCCGTAAATATCAAGGGCTTTATGGGCAAAAATACCGGTATCCTGAAGGGCAGCCGCCTCGGCGAGCGCGTGCTGGCGCTGGCGCTCGAGGTAGGTTTTGAAGTCAATCCCGCCTTTGGCCGGATCACCGGGCTTGCCCAGATAGGTCGAGAGCGGTGCAAGGTTTTCAAAGGTGATATTGGAGGCGATATAGATGGAATCAGATTTCAGCAAATCGCGCAGAAATGGCACGCGCATGGCTTCACGCTTGAAATTATCCACGATATGCTCACCCATATAGCGGGTGCCGATCCGGTAATCCACGGAATAGTGATACCACTCCCCGCCTGCGCGCAGCATTTCCGAAAGATAGGTTTTTCCAAGGCCGGACATGCCGATAATCGCCACGCGTTTATGTGTGGCCTCGTGCCATTCCCTGGCTGAATTATATAGCATATCGCCCTCCGGTTCTCATTCCATTCAAATATAGGAGGTGCAGGGGCTTGAAAACCCCTATCCTTCTATCGGCGGGATTGGCCAAGGCTTTTGATCGCGGTTTCAATTTCCAGATATAGGGCAACCCGCTCCTGCGGGCTTAAAAACGCGCCCAGCTCAATGCAACGGTCATTGCCGGTCAGGGTCAGGTAGTTTTTCACCGGCCCGCCGGATTTATGCAAATGGCTTCGCATCCAGTAGGGGTTGCATTGCCAGCGTTTTATTTTACCGTTCGGCTCGTGGCGCTCTACCGCGATCAGGTCCGGCCAGAGGCCGATATGCTCACGCAGGCGGCCATGATGATTATTCAGGGTGATGGCGAGCCATAACAGGGTGAGAGCCAGCCCTGCGAAACCCAACCAGAACACCCCCGCACCGGCAAGCAGAAACGGGATGGAAGGCAGCAGCAGCCCGATGGCGGCAATGATCATGATGTAGCGAAAGCCCGTAGTCCCGAGCGAACGATTGGGCCGGAGGCTGGTTTCCCAGAGGGGAGGGTCTGTGCGCGTAACGGGCGCATAACTGGAAAGGGCCGCAGAAGATGCGGCCCTTTTTATATTCAATGAGCCTGTCGGCATTAGTGCTTGCCTTTATCCCACATATCCGGGGTTGGCAGCTGCTCGAAAGTATGCTCGGGTGGCGGGTTGGAAAGTGTCCATTCCAGCGTTTCCGCATGCTCGCCCCAATAGGCTTTTTCCTCGATCTTTTTGCCCCAGCGCAGGGTGTAAACGATGATGCCGATGAAAAAGATAAACGAAGCAAAGGAGATGAAGGCACCGATCGAGGATACATAATTCCAGAGCGCGAATTGCTCGGGATAATCCAGATAGCGGCGCGGCATACCGTTGCGGCCCAGGAAATGCTGCGGGAAGAAGGTGACGTTGGCACCGATGAACATCGTCCAGAAATGCAGCTTGCCGGCCCATTCGGGATATTGCCGGCCAGACATTTTTCCGATCCAGTAATAGATGCCGGCAAAGATACAGAATACCGCACCAAGGCTCATCACGTAGTGGAAATGCGCCACCACATAGTAGGTGTCATGATAGCCACGATCCAGCGGGGCCTGCGAAAGCACCACTCCGGTAACGCCGCCTACGGTAAACAGGAACAAAAAGCCCGTCGCCCAGAGCATAGGGGTTTTGAACTCGATCGAGCCGCCCCACATGGTTGCGATCCAGGAGAAAACCTTGATGCCCGTTGGCACCGCAATCACCATTGTGGCCAGCATGAAATAGCTTTGCTGCGTAGTGGACAGCCCCACCGTATACATATGGTGTGCCCAGACCACAAAGCCCAGAACACCGATGGAAACCATCGCATATACCATAGGCAGATAGCCAAAGATCGCCTTTTTCGAGAAGGTAGCGATCACATGGCTGATGATGCCAAAGCCCGGCACGATAATCATATATACCTCGGGGTGACCGAAGAACCACAGCAGATGCTGGTAAAGCACCGGATCACCACCACCGGCAGGATCAAAGAAGGTGGTGCCGAAATTCCGGTCGGTCAGCAGCATGGTGATCGCGCCGGCCAGAACAGGCAGGGAAAGCAGGATCAGGAATGCGGTAACAAAGATCGACCACGCGAATAGCGGCGTTTTGTGCAGGGTCATGCCCGGGGCGCGCATATTGAGGAAGGTGGTGATCATATTGATCGCACCAAGGATCGAGGAGGCCCCCGATACGTGAACCGCGAAAATCGCAAGATCCATCGAATAGCCGCCTTCAAGCGTGGCGAGCGGTGGATAAAGCACCCAGCCCACACCGGAGCCAAGCTGCCCGTTGCCCCCTGGCGCCAGCAAAGACGCAACACCAAGCGCGGTGCCGCATACATAAAGCCAGTAAGAAAGGTTATTGAGACGCGGGAAAGCCATATCCGGCGCGCCGATCATCAGCGGCATGAAGTAGTTGCCAAAGCCGCCAAACAGCGCAGGAATAACCACGAAGAACATCATAAGGATGCCGTGATAGGTGATCATCACGTTCCAGAGGTGCCCGTTGGGCGTGCATTCTCCAACCGCAGCGGCGGTGAGGCGCGCACCTTCCTGACACATATATTGCACACCGGGGTTCATCAGCTCCATGCGCATATATACCGTCATGCTGACGGAGATGAATCCGACCACGGCGGCGGTAAAAAGGTAAAGGATACCGATGTCTTTATGGTTGGTAGACATAAACCAACGTGTGAAAAACCCGGGGCGTGGGTGGTCGTCTTGGTCATGTGCGGCTGCGTTTGCCATTATATACTCCTGACATGTCCCTGTTTCAGCGAATCCGGTCGTGGATTTCCAAAGCGTTATATTTCATACTCGATAAAGCAATAATGACCCTATCTCAACTGTAATGATTGACGCAGATCAATTTTTTTCAGAGGCAAAGACAAGGCCGAAATAAACAAAGGCGCCACCGGAAGAACCGGCAGCGCCTTTACTTGGAATAAGGCCGGATTAATTGGATGGGGCGCTATCGGATTCTCCATCCATTCCCATTTCCATTTCCATCATGGGAGAGAGGCTGGCCAGATAGGCAGCCATGTCCAGCCCGCCAGAGCGAAGCTTGTAGGACATTTTCGAGCGGGCACCGCCATCATCCAGATAGGTGCGTAGATAGCCGGTAGGATTCGCGACAAATTCGGCCAGCGATTCCTCTGTCCAGACCAGACCGGCTTCGCCGGCGGCTACCAGATCGTTGCCAAAGCGAAAGCCGTCATAGCTGCCGGCCTGACGGCCGATTACACCAAAGAGATTCGGGCCGCTGCGGCCACCGCGCACAATTACCTCGTCACCATTATTGATGCTGTGGCAGGCTTTACAGCTTCGGAAAAGCTCTTCCCCGGCTGCGGCATCTTGTGCGGAAGCCGCGCCAGTCATGGCACCGGCAATCGCAAAGGTGGAAAAAAAGACAGCTTTGAGCATGTGACTCTCCTAGAAAACGAATGTTATACGTTGTCATGCATATGCGATCAGCGGTTTTGTATCAACGGAATAATATCGTGCGCAAGGGAATGTGATGCGGGATGTGTCATGCAGGGAATGGCCGCCGGCACAATCGGAGCATCCGTCCGGCAAGGCGCAAGTGCAAGGGGAGGCCCCGGCCGGGCCTTTTCAGCTCTCGAAAACCTTTTTAAAGCTTTGTTTCAAGGCTGTATCCATATCTTGCGTGCTGGCGGGCACGCCGAGATCCTCAAGGCTGGTAATGCCATAACCGGCCAGGCCGCAGGGCACGATCCCTTGGTAATGGCTCAGATCCGGCTTAACATTTACCGATATTCCGTGAAAAGTCACCCAGCGACGAATGCGCACACCGATGGCGGCGATTTTATCTTCGGCGATGCGGCCATTGGCGAGGGCAGGGCGGTCTGGCCGGTCCACCCAGACCCCGACCCGCCCTTCGCGCCGCCCGGAATCAATATTGAAATGTTGCAGGCTTTCGATAATCCACGCCTCCAGATTG
>JALSHK010000488.1 GCA_026982275.1 Paracoccaceae bacterium
CCAGCCCGAGATCGGTGCCGATGCCGCTATCAGCCCAAGTGCCGAGACAGCCCCGGTGCAAACCCCGATCGACCAGACCGAACCCCCCGATGCCGCGGATGCTTCCCCTGATTTGAGCGCCTTGCTCCAGCCCGATCAGCCTGATGTAGTGGTCGAGGCCCCCTTTGTGCAAGAGGCCGATCCCCATGCCGAGGCCGCCCCCGATATTGCCCGCCCCGCCTTGGCGGGAAACGAATTGAACGCCCCCACTTCCATGAGCCGCCCGCCGCCGCCCCGTAATGCGCCGCGCATCGATACTACCGCTGCGGCCAAGCCTCCCGAAGCGGCGCAGGACAACACCGAGGCCCGCCCCGAGGTGACAGCGGATTCCGGCGAGGTGGTGGATGCGCCGGTGCAGGAGGCCAGCGCGCCGGCCGAAGCCAGCACCGAAATCACCCCCGAGGGCCAGCGCGATGTGGAAATCTCGGCCTATGCGCCACAGGTGGCGACCCGCCCGCCTTCGCGGCCCCGCCGCCTGAGCGCCCCGGAGCCGGAGCCGGCCCCGGATCCCGCTGCCGAGGCGCTGGCCGAAGCGGTGAACGCATCTGTCCGGGAGGCGCAGGCCGCCACCCAGACCACCCCGCCGGTAGTGGCTGAGCTGACAGGCCCCGAAAAGGGTGTGATCGGCGATGTGGTAAGCAGCAAATGGAACAAAAGCAATCTGACGGGGCAGGAGAATTTCGAGCAATATGTGGTGCGGATCGAGGTGCTGGTGAGCGCGGACGGACAGGTGGAGAGCGTGTCTCCGCTGGAGCCGGCCAACCCCCGGGATATTTTCGAGATCGCTTATCGCGCCGCGCGCTCGGCGGTTTTGCAGGCCGCGAGGGCTGGCGGAATTCCGCTCCCTGCGGGCAAATTTCCCAACGGGGTGCGGCTGCTCTTGCGTTTTGACCCCGCTTCGGGCGAAATAGGGTTTAATTGAGGGATTTTGAAATGAACCATTTGAAATATTTGCTGGTTACTTTGCTGCTGGGCATGGTTGGCTTGGCGCAGGCGCAAGATCGCCCTACAGTCGAGATCGACATCAATGGCGGTGTAATAGAGCCAGTGCCGATTGCGGTGCCCGGCTTTATTGCCGAAACCACAGGCGCGCGGCGACTGGCCGGAGATATTGCCTCGGTGATCATGTCGGATCTTGCAGGCACCGGATTATTTCGTGAAATCCCCGGCACGGCCTTTATCGGCACGGTGGCCAATTTCAACGCCCAGCCGGTATTTTCGGATTGGAGCGTGGTGAATGCCCAATTGCTGGTCACCGGTGCGGTCAGCACGGGCAGCGGCGGTCGTCTGGTGGTGAAATTCCGGCTGTTCGATGTTTTTGCGCAAGCGCCGATTGGCGACGGGGTGCAATTTACCGGCAATCAGGAAAACTGGCGGCGCATGGCGCATAAGGTAGCAGATACCGTCTATAGCCGGATTACCGGCGAAAGCGGATATTTTGATAGCCGAGTGGTATTTGTGTCTGAAACCGGCCCGAAGAACGACCGCAAAAAGCGCTTGGCCCTGATGGATTATGATGGCGCGAACCTGCGATATCTGACCGACGATTCAGCCATCGTGCTGGCGCCGCGTTTTGCGCCCAATGCACGCGATATTATCTATACCAGCTATGAAAGCGGCTTGCCGCAGGTGTTTTTGCTGAATCTGGAAACGGGGCGGCGCTCGCAATTGCTGGAAAATACCGCCAATATGGCCACGGCGCCCCGCTTCTCGCCCGATGGCACCAAGGTGGTGATGTCGATCATCGAGGGTAGCAGCACCGATATCTATCAGGTGGATATGAATACCCGCAATCGCACCCGCCTGACCAACAGCACCGGCATCGATACCACGCCAAGCTTTTCGCCCGATGGCAGCCAGATCGTGTTTGCCTCGGATCGTGGCGGCTCGCAACAGCTCTATATCATGCCTGCGGGGGGCGGCGAGGCTCGACGGATCAGCTCCGGTGGCGGCTCTTATGGCACGCCGGTCTGGTCACCGCGCGGGGATATGATCGCTTTTACCAAGATTAAAAGCGGCCGGTTTCATATCGGGGTGATGCGGATAGATGGTTCGCGCGAAAATCTGCTTACGGCGTCTTTTATTGACGAAGCCCCGACATGGTCGCCCAATGGGCGGGTGCTGATGTTTTTCCGGGAAACCCCGGGTGCGAATGGTGCGCCGCAGGTTTACTCGGTAGATTTAACCGGTCGTAATTTACGGCGTGTCGATACGCCAAGCTTTGCCTCTGATCCGGATTGGTCCGGGGTATTGCGCTAGGCCCTTTTGGGGTGCAACGAGAAAAGGATATTAAAATGGGACTGACAAAAGCAGGATTTATGCTGATGACGCTGATGGCGCTCGGCGCGTGCGAAGGCAGCAATATTTTTGGCGGTGGCGGCAATAATCCGGGTCAGGCTCCTGGCGGGGTGATCGAGCAAAGCTCGCTGGAATATTTTGCTACCGAAATCGGAGATCGGGTGCTATTCGCGGTGAACCAGTCCACCTTGAGCGATGAAGCCAAGCAAACGCTGGATGCGCAGGTGGCGTGGCTGAACCAATATCCGGATCGTTCGATTATGATCGAAGGGCATGCCGATGAGCAAGGCACGCGGGAATATAACATTCTGCTGGGGGCGCAAAGGGCAGCTTCGGTGCAGAATTATATGATCGCGGCCGGGCTGGCACCGGCGCGGATATCGACCAGATCTTACGGCAAGGAAAGGCCGCTTGAACTGTGTTCGAGCGAAGTTTGCTGGTCCAAAAACCGCCGTGCGGTGACGGTGGTTGCCGGTGGAATGGGCAACGTATAGTTTGGCATTGCGGGTTTGCGCCCGCAATTTAAGGAGTGGAGTGTCGGATGTTGAAGCGATTTTTCGGGGTGTTTCTGGTGGCGGCTCTGGCTGGTCCGGCCGGGGCGCAGGAGCTGACTCTTCGTGATATTCAGGGCGATCTGGCGATCCTCAGCCAGCAGCTTGAAACCCTGCGCGGCGAATTGAGCGCCACGGGCAACACCGATCTCACCGTGCGAGATGCTGCCAGCGCGCAAGTGCGGATAGACGAAATTTCCGCTGATCTGCAAGCCGCTCTCGGGCGCGTGCAGGCGCTGGAGATCAAGATCGGGCAAATCATCGATGATGGCACGCGGCGCATTGGCGATATCGAATTCCGGATTTCCGAGCTGGAAGGCGGCGACCCGACCCTGCTTGGCACCCCCGCGCCGCTGGGTGGGGCCGATCCTGCATCCGATGTCATCTCTGCCGAGCGCAAGGCCTTTAACGCCGCCAAAAAGGCGCTGGAAGCGGGTGACGGGGCTGCGGCCTCCACGCTTTTGCAGGATTTTCTAGTCACCTTCCCCGATGGGCCGCTCACGGCTGAAGCGCGCTATCTGCAAGGGGAGGCTCTGGCACTGGAAGGTGATTATCAAAACGCGGCGCGCTCCTATCTGAGCGGATTCAGCGGTGCGCCGGATGGCAAGTTTGCCCCGCTCTCGCTCTATGGCCTGTCTTTGAGCCTGTTCCAGATCGGGCAAGCCGAACAGGCCTGCCTGACGCTGGCCGAAATCCAGATACGCTATGTTGATATAGATGACGGGCTGTCAAGGGATATAGTAGAGCAGCGCGAGGCCATGGCCTGCCCTTGATCAAGCTCGGGCCATTGCCCGAGGGGCCGTTGGGTGTTGCCGTGTCTGGCGGCGGAGATTCCGTGGCGCTGCTTGTCTTGCTGCATCGAGCGGGGTTCAGGCTGCTAGCCGCAACGGTGGATCACGGATTGAGGCCGGAATCAGAGGCAGAAGCGCAGGGCGTGGCGGTGCTGTGCGAGCGCCTCGGTATCCCGCATCAGGTATTGCGCTGGCAAAAGCCAAGCCAAAGCGGGAATTTGCAAATGGCGGCGCGTGAAGCGCGGATCAGCCTGCTTTCCGGCTGGGCAAAGGCGCACGGGCTGGGGCATATCGCGCTTGGCCACACGCTGGATGATCAGGGCGAAACGGTGCTGATGCGGCTGGCGCGCGGCTCGGGGGTGGACGGGCTGGCGGGCATGGCAGTAAAGCGCTGCAAGGGCGGGCTATGCTGGCATCGCCCCTTGCTGGAGGTGGGGCGGGAAGCGCTTCGCGATTTTCTTCGCGAAGAAGGCGTAGTCTGGGTCGAGGATCCGAGCAACGAGGATATGGGCTATCATCGCGTGAAGGCGCGCCGCGCGCTGGGCATTCTGGAATCACTGGGGCTGGACGCGGCGCGATTGGCGCAAACGGCAAAGCATATGCGCCGCGCTCGCGAGGCGCTTGAAGATATGACAATCAGGCTCGCCCGGGAATGCGTCTCGATTACTGTGGCCGGCGAGCTGCGCCTGGGCGATTTGTCATCTGCTTCGCGCGAGGTGCAGTTGCGCTTGCTGGCCGGCGCGTTGCAATGGGTGTCTTCTGCGCCTTACCGGCCGCGGTTTGCTGCGCTTGAAGCCTTGCTGGATTTCGGCCTGAGCGGGAAGAAAACCGGCCGCACCCTGCATGGCTGTGCTCTCCGCTTCACTGACCACGGCATTGTGATCAATCGCGAGCCGGCCGCCACCCCCGCTTGCGGTCCGGTAGTTTCCCTTTGGGATGGACGCTGGGAAATTTCTGAAATGCCGGAGAAAACCGCGCAAATCAGGGCTTTGGGCGAAGACGGGCTATCTTGCATACCGGACTGGCGCGAATCAGGGCATAGCCGCGCCGCATTGCTGCCCAGCCCTTCGTTTTGGCAGGGTAGCAAGCTGATAGCGGCACCTTTGGCCGGATTCGGGGATTTTGGCGGGGTAAAACTTGCGCTGGATCAAAAAGGCTTTTATGAGGCATTGATGACGCATTGAATGTGTGGCGAAAGCCCCTATCTATTAGCGCAAAGACACTGTCTGGCACTCGACAAGGAGAATTGACTTGGGCAATTCAAAAAATCTCGCTTTTTGGCTGGTCCTTCTGGTCCTGATGATTGCGCTATATAATATTTTCAATTCGGGCACATCGCCTTCCGGCGGGCAGGCTGTCCATTATTCCGAATTCCTCAATCAGGTCGAGGATGGCAAGGTTAATTCGGTGAATATCGACGGAGAGAAAATCACCTTCCAGACCACGGCCGGCACATTCACCACCATTCAGCCAACCGGCACCAACGATATTTTGCTGCCCATGTTGCAGGAAGGTCAGGTTGATTTCCGTGTGGAGGCACAGGAGCAATCCACGCTCTCGGCGATTATAATAAGCTTTTTACCATTTATTTTACTGATCGGTGTCTGGATTTTCTTTATGAACCGTATGCAGGGCGGGGGCAAAGGCGGGGCCATGAGCTTTGGCAAATCCCGCGCCAAAATGCTTACAGAGCGCGCCGGCAAGGTTACATTTGGTGATGTGGCGGGCATTGACGAGGCCAAGGAGGAGCTGGAAGAGATTGTGGAATTTCTGCAAGATCCGCAAAAATTCAGCCGTCTGGGAGGGAAAATTCCGAAAGGCGCATTGCTGGTTGGCCCTCCGGGCACAGGCAAAACCCTGCTGGCGCGCGCCATTGCCGGCGAGGCCGGCGTGCCGTTTTTCGCCATCTCCGGCTCTGATTTTGTGGAAATGTTTGTGGGGGTGGGCGCTTCGCGTGTGCGAGATATGTTCGAGCAAGCCAAGAAAAACGCGCCCTGTATCGTGTTTATCGACGAAATCGACGCCGTGGGCCGCCAGCGTGGTTCCGGCATGGGCGGGGGCAATGACGAGCGCGAGCAAACCCTGAATCAGCTTTTGGTAGAGATGGACGGCTTTGAGAGCAACGAAGGCGTGATTCTGCTAGCGGCAACCAACCGTGCGGATGTGCTGGATAAAGCCCTGTTGCGCCCGGGCCGGTTTGACCGTCAAATCCATGTGCCGCTGCCGGATATCAATGGCCGCAAGAAAATTCTGGAGATCCATTCTGGGAAAATCCCTGTGGGGCCGGATGTTGATCTGCGCATTATTGCCCGCGGCTCGCCGGGGTTTTCCGGTGCCGATCTGGCCAATCTGGTGAATGAAGCAGCGCTGACCGCGGCGCGCACCGGCAAGCGCTTTGTTACCATGGAGGATTTCGAGTTCGCCAAAGACAAGGTGATGATGGGGTCCGAGCGCCGCTCGATGGTGCTGACGGAAGAACAAAAAGAAATGACCGCCTATCACGAGAGCGGCCATGCAATTGTGGGCATCAAGCTGCCAAAATGTGATCCGGTATATAAGGCGACGATTATTCCGCGTGGCGGGGCTTTGGGCATGGTGATGAGCCTGCCCGAAATGGATCAGCTGAATTATTTCAAGGATCAGGTCGAGCAGAAAATCGCTATGGCGATGGCTGGTAAAGCGGCGGAGATATTCAAATACGGGGCCGAGCGGGTGTCCAATGGTCCGTCGGGCGATATTCAGCAGGCTTCGGCGCTGGCGCGCGCCATGGTGCTGCGCTGGGGAATGTCCGATGCGGTCGGGAATATCGATTATCAGGCCGCACATGAAGGATATTCGGGCAATGGCGCTGGTGGCCTGTCTATTTCCGAAGGCACACAAGAGTTGATCGAAAAAGAGGTTAAACGCCTGATCGACGAGGGATATGAGACGGCTGCCAGAATAATTCGCGAAAACGGGGAAGAGTTCGAGCGCCTGGCCCAGGGCTTGCTGGAATATGAAACCCTGACCGGGAGCGAGATCAAGCGGGTTATGCGCGGAGAGCCGCCTTTGAAATCTGATGATGACGAAGAGGATGGCAGCTCGGCCAGTGGCGGTGCTGGCTCTATATCGGCTATCCCGAAGGCTCCGAAAAAGAAGCCCAAAGGCGATGGCGGCATGGAGCCGCAGCCACACGGCTAAATCCTGTTATAATCCATATTGGCCCGGGGCTTTGGCTCCGGGTTTTTTATTGGAGGGTGTAGCGCTTCCTGACTATAATTTGGCACGATCCTGTGGAAGGTTTACGCTTGGTGTGATTGCCAAACGGGTGTATACTTTGGCACACATTGCAAGGCTTGTCGGCTTTGTGTGCCGGGACGTCGAAATTCGGCAGGCCCGCATGGCAGAGCCGTATAGAGATTAGCGACCCTAACCCTGCTCAGAAGGTGCCAGATGGAATATAAAACCGATATCGAGATTGCCCGCGCTGCTACAAAAAAACCCATTCAGGAGATAGGGGCCAAGCTCGGCATTCCAGAGGCGGACCTGCTGCCCTTTGGCCACGATAAAGCCAAGATCTCGGCGGAGTTCATTGCCGCACAAGCGGACAAGCCCGATGGCAAGCTGATATTGGTGACCGCAATTTCCCCCACACCGGCAGGCGAGGGCAAGACGACAACGACGGTAGGCCTGAGCGACGGGCTGAATGCGATCGGTAAACAATCCACCATCTGTATCCGCGAGGCCAGCCTTGGCCCGTGCTTTGGCATGAAGGGGGGCGCGGCAGGGGGCGGCTATGCGCAGGTGGTGCCGATGGAAGATATGAATCTGCATTTCACCGGCGATTTCCATGCCATTACCAGCGCCCATAATCTGCTTTCGGCGATGATCGATAACCATATTTACTGGGGCAACGAGCTGGAAATTGACGAACGCAGGATTGTATGGCGGCGCGTGATGGATATGAACGACCGCGCGCTGCGCGATATGGTGCTTTCCCTCGGCGGGGTAACCAACGGCTTTCCGCGTCAGGGCGGGTTTGATATTACCGTGGCTTCCGAGGTAATGGCGATTCTGTGTCTGGCAACGGATTTGAAGGATCTGGAGAAGCGGCTGGGGGATATTATCGTCGCATACCGGCGGGACCGCACGCCGATCTATTGCCGTGATATCGAGGCGGACGGGGCAATGACGGTGCTGCTTCAGCAGGCGATGCAGCCCAATCTTGTGCAGACGCTGGAAAATAATCCGGCGCTGGTGCATGGCGGGCCATTTGCCAATATCGCGCATGGTTGCAATTCGGTGGTGGCTACGCAAACCGCGCTTAAGATCAGCGATTATGTGGTAACAGAGGCCG
>JALSHK010000489.1 GCA_026982275.1 Paracoccaceae bacterium
CACCGCCGAGCCGATGCCGGTGAATTTCTCCAGCGCCTTGCCCCGCATCTGCTTGCGCGACAGCATGCAAAACCCCTCGGCAGCGTCGTTTACCTCCAGAATGCCGCTATCCGCCCCGATCACAAAAGAAGGAAAGGGCAAGGCCAGCCAGACAGGTTCGAAATCACGCTTCATGCCGCTTGCCGTTCGCCAAGAAAGGCGCGCAGCTCGCGGATCACCTTTTGCGGCTCACCAAGGCGCATCAGCGCGGTTCTAAGCTCCGCCCCCCCCCGCCAAAGGCTGCAAATACCAGCCCAGATGCTTGCGGGCATTCAGCATGCCTATATGGGTGCCATAAAAAGAAAGCATGGATTCATAATGGCTTATGATGATTTCTTCAAGGTTAATAGAGGGCTTTAACCCCTGTAGTTCGGCCAGCAGCCAAGGCCGCCCGCGCGCGCCCCGCCCCACCATAAGCGCATCGGCGCCAGAATGGGCAATCGCGGTTTCAGCCGTGGCCTGATCCACAATATCGCCATTCACCACCAGCGGAATATTGACCGCCGCCTTCACCCGCGCCACCGCCTTCCAATCCGCGCGCCCCTTGTAAAACTGGCAGCGCGTGCGGCCATGCACGGTGATCATCTTCACCCCCGCCGCCTCGGCGCGCGCGGCAATATAATCGGCATTATGGTTATCATCCCAGCCCAGCCGCATCTTGACGCTGACGGGCACCTCCACCGCGCCCACCACCGCTTCGATCAGGCCTAGCGCGTGGTCCGGGTCGCGCATCAGGGCTGATCCCGATAGCCCGCTCGTCACTTTTTTGGCCGGACAGCCCATATTGATATCCACCATCCGCGCACCCAAGCCCACCAGCATTTTGGCGCTTTCGGCCATCCAATGCGCCTCGCGCCCCGCGATCTGCACCGCCGTTTGGCCATTGCCCAGCCCCAGCTCGGCGCGGTCATGCACCTCGGTGCGCTTTTTCGCCTGCGCCAGCTCCTGGCTGGCAATCATCTCCGAAACCACCAGCCCCGCGCCAAAGCCCAGCACCAGCTGGCGAAAGGGCAGATCGCTGATGCCCGCCATGGGTGCCAAAAAAACAGGCGGTTTGGTGGGGAAACTGGAAAAATCGAGGGGCAAGTGCTTAATCCTTGTGCAGACAAGCTGGTGTAGCGAAAAAGCGGCTTTCGATCAAGGGGCAATAGCCGTTGTTGGCGCGCAGGAATTGCGCTAAAACACGGCATGAGCAAAACCGTTTCCGCCCTGATTGTGGCCGCTGGCCGAGGCACCCGCGCGGGCGGCGGCCTGCCCAAGCAATACCGCCCCTTAAAGGGGGAGCCGGTGCTGCGCCATACCCTGCGCGCCTTGCTTTCCCACGGGGCGCTGCGCGATATTCAGGTGGTGATTCATCCGGATGATATGGCGCTATACAAGGCGGTAACGGCAGGAATGCCGCGCCTGCGCCCGCCGGTATTAGGCGGCGATACCCGATCCGCAAGCGTGCTGAACGGGCTGGAGGCGCTGGCGGCTGACGCGCCTGATACCGTGCTGATCCATGATGCGGCGCGGCCGTTTTTGCCGCCCGTGATCATCGATCGTTTGCTGGAGGCCCTGCACCATGCGCCGGGCGCTTTTCCGGCGCTGCCGGTGGTGGATGCGCTTTGGCAGGGCAAGGAGGGCCGCGCGGCCGCCCCCCGTAGCCGCGAAGGGCTATACCGCGCCCAAACTCCGCAAGCCTTTGATTTTGCAACCATTCTAAGCGCGCATCATAGCGCCGAAGAGCCAGCGGATGATGATGTGGCGCTGGCGGTGGCGCAGGGCATTCAGGTGGCCATTGTAGAAGGGGATGTGTGCAATTATAAGCTCACCACGCCGCAGGATTTTGCCCGCGCCAAAAGGGAAACCAAAATGGATATTCGCACCGGAAACGGCTTTGACGTGCATGCTTTTACCAAGGGAAACCACATAACCCTATGCGGCATAGACATCCCCCATAGCCACGCGCTGCTTGGCCATTCCGATGCCGATGTCGCCATGCACGCCATTACCGACGCGCTGTTTGGCGCTTTGGCGGAGGGCGATATCGGGCAATGGTTTCCGCCTTCCGAAGCAAAGTGGAAAGGCGCTGCCTCGGATATATTCCTGAAAAAAGCGGTGGAGCGGATGGCGGTGCGGGGCTTTACGATCACCCATATCGATTGCACGATTATCTGCGAGGCCCCCAAGATCGGCCCCCATAGCGCGCCGATGCGGCAACGCATATCAGAGATTACCGGCATTGATCTGGATCGGATCTCGGTCAAAGCCACCACCTCGGAAAAGCTCGGCTTTACCGGACGAAAAGAAGGCATAGCCGCAATGGCCACAGCAACATTGGTGAAATTATGAGCAAAGCAATCGCAACCGTATTCGGCATCGGGCTTATCCCCTTTGCGCCCGGCACATGGGGCAGCCTCGTGGCTATCCCCATGGCTTACGGCATCCACTATCTTGGCGGCTTTCCCGCGCTGCTGGTCGCCACCATCGCGCTTTATTTCATCGGCCTTTGGGCCACAACGCAATATACCAAAGCCACGGATAATCACGACCCCTCCGAGGTGGTGATCGACGAGGTGGTCGGGCAATGGACGGCGCTGCTGGCGGTATCGGGCGGGCTGTGGTCGGCGGGGGTGCCGAGCTACATCTTTCCCTATCCGGGCTGGGTGAGTGCGTTTTTGCTATTCCGGCTGTTTGATATCTGGAAGCCGTGGCTGGTGGGCTGGGCCGACCGGAAATCCACCCCGACGGGGGTGATGCTGGATGATGTGATTGCCGGAATATTTGCCGCCCTGATCACCATGGTATTTGCCGGCATCTATCACGGGCTGCTGGCATGAGCCTTGCCGCCAAGGTGCTGGAAGCGGCGCGGGCCAAGGGCTGGCGCATCGCCACCGCCGAAAGCTGCACCGGCGGCATGGTGGCGGCGGCGCTGACGGATATCGCTGGCTCCTCGGATGTGTTTGACCGCGGGTTTGTGACCTATTCCTATGGCTCCAAGCAAGATATGCTGGGGGTGAAGCCTGCGAGCCTTGCCGCCCATGGTGCGGTCAGCGCCGAGGTGGCGCGCGAGATGGCGCGCGGGGCTTTGCGCGCCGCCGGTGTGGAAATTGCGGTGGCCATCACCGGCGTTGCGGGGCCTGGTGCTTCGGAAAGCAAGCCCGAGGGCATGGTGTGGTTTGGCATCGCTTTCGGGGATGAAACCCGCGCCGAGCTGGTGGAATTCGGCGCTTTGGGGCGCAAAGCCGTGCGCGAAGCCAGCGCGAAACACGCGCTGGAGATGCTTAAATGCGTTCTCGATATGCCGTCATCTTAAGCATACCCCCCTTTATTTCGCCTGTTTATTGGGCATTTTCTAATTAAGGCTCCTAAAGGAGGCGTTTTTGCTAGCGCCCCCGCCCTCTGTGCGAAATATTTCGCAAAAATATGCTGGGGACTTGCCATGAATGCCGCCGATACCGCCTTTATTATGATTGCCACCGCCTTGGTTTTATTTATGACCCTGCCGGGGCTGGCGCTATTTTATGGCGGACTGGTGCGAGCGCGCAATGTGCTTTCGGTATTCATGCAAACCATCGCGGTGGCGGCGCTTATGTCGGTGCTTTGGCTGGCATTTGGCTATTCCATTGCCTTTGGCGATGGCGGCGCGCTCAATGCCTACTGGGGGGGCACTGGCAAGTTTTTCCTGAATGGCGTGACGGTGGACAGCATAGCGGGCACCCTGCCCGAGATCGTGTTTTTCGGCTTTCAGATGACCTTTGCCATCATCACCCCGGCGCTGATTATCGGCGCTTATGTCGAGCGGATCAGCTTTGGCTTTGTTCTGGCATTTTCAGGTCTCTGGATGCTGGTGGTCTATTCGCCGGTGGTGCATTGGCTCTGGGCGGCGGGCGGCTGGGCGCTGGAAATGGGCGCGGTGGATCTGGCGGGCGGTATTGTGGTGCATGAAACCGCAGGGCTGGCCGCTTTGGTGGTGGCCTTTGTGCTGGGGCCGAGGCTGGTGAAAAACAAGCCACCCCATAATCCGGGCTATGTGATGCTGGGGGCGGCGATGCTCTGGGTGGGCTGGTTTGGCTTTAATGCCGGCTCGCAGCTATCGGCGGGCGCGGCGGCGGGGATGACGCTGGTCGTGACCCATATTTCGGCTGCCAGCGCCTCGCTCACATGGGCGCTGTGGGAGCGGATCCGCTATGGCAAGGCTTCGATGGTCGGGCTGGTAACGGGCACAATTGCGGGGCTGGCGGCCATCACCCCCGCCTCCGGCTCGGTGGGGCCGATGCAGGCGATGCTGATCGGGGCGATAGCCGGCGTGATCACACAAGAAGCCTGCCATGTGATTAAAAACATTATCAAAATAGACGATACGCTGGATGTTTTTGCCGTGCACGGGGTCGGCGGCATTTTTGGCTCGCTGATGATCGCGGTGTTTGGCGGGGCTACATGGGCGGCGCAGCTCACCACCCTTGGCGTGGTCGGGGCCTATACCATCGTGCTGACCTTTATCGTGGTTTATGCGGTAAAGCTGTTCATCCCGATCCGGGTGTCAAAGGAGGTCGAGGAGCGCGGGCTGGATATTTCGGCCCATGGCGAGCGGGCCTATGATCACAGCTCGTAAAGCGCCTTGGCGCGGTCTTCAAAGGCGCGCACGATCCGGCGCATGGCCTCGCCGAATACCACCCCGATCACCCCTTGCAGCACCTTGGATTTGAATTCGAAATCCACATGGAAATCGGCGATGCAGCCGGTTTCGGTCGGGATGAAATGCCAGTGGTTGATCAGGTATTTGAACGGGCCGTCCAGATATTCCACCTCGATTTTATAATCCGCCGGATGCAGGGTCACGCGGCTGGTAAAACGCTCGCGAAACAGCTTGAACGAAATAATCAGATCGGCCTCCACCACAGAGCCACCCTCGATTTCATGGGTAGAGCGGATGCGCGCGCCGGTGCACCATGGCAGAAACTCGGGATATTTGCCGATATCCGCCACCAGATCAAACATCTGGTCGGCGCTATGGGGCATGGGGCGGTGCTCGGAATGGGTGGGCATTTTGTCTCTCGGGGGTGACGAATGGTTTGGGCTGCAATAGAGTGCTTTCGAATCAAAAGGGCAAGGGCATGGACCACTCAAATTACGAAATTATCGAAATGATTTCGGCAAAATCCATCGCGGCGCGTGTAGAATCCCTCGCCAAGGAGATTTCCGTGCATTTCAAAGACACCGATAAGCTGGTGGTTGTTGGCCTGCTGCGCGGCAGCTTTGTGTTTATCGCCGATCTGGTTCGCGAGCTGGAGCTGCCGGTGGAGGTCGATTTTCTCGAGGCCAGCTCCTATGGCAATTCCACCGAAAGCTCGCGCGAGGTGCGGATTTTGAAGGATCTGCGCGGCGAGATCGAGGGGCGCGATATTCTGGTGGTCGAAGATATTGTCGATACCGGCCACACATTGGAGCATGTGCTGCACCTGCTCGGCTCTCGCAAGCCCGCTAGGCTGATGACCTGCGCTTTGCTGGACAAACCCTCGCGGCGCGAAACCGGCGTGAAGGCAGACTGGATCGGCTTTGAAATTCCGGATGAATTTGTGGTCGGCTATGGAATTGATTATGCACAAAGAAACCGTAACCTGCCCTTTATCGGCAAGGTCCAGTTTAACTCATGAATATGCTTTGGCTCTTGCGCATGCGGCAGTGGGTGCAAAACCCGCCCGGCCCGAAACGGCTGAAACTCATCGCGATCGTAATCGTCATCGCGTTTTTGATCTTCGGATTCGAGCAAATATTCGGCTGGCCGGACTGGCTGACGGTCAATAAGGGGATCCGGCGCTAAAGCGCGGCGGTTTTGGCCTGCCTTGCCTCGCGCAGCCGGGTAAAATCATCCCCCGCGTGATAGCTGGAGCGGGTCAGCGGCGTGGCCGACACCATCAAAAAACCCTTGCCATAAGCCGCGCTTTCATAGGTTTTGAATTCCTCGGGCGTTACAAAGCGCAGCACCGCATGGTGCTTGGGGGTGGGCTGCAAATATTGCCCGATGGTGAGAAAATCCACATCGGCGGCGCGCAGATCATCCATCACCTGCCCCACGCCCTGTTTGTCCTCCCCTAGCCCGACCATGATGCCCGATTTGGTAAACATCGACGGATCCAGCTCTTTTACCCGCTGAAGCAGCCGCAGGCTGTGAAAATACCGCGCTCCGGGGCGCACGCTGGGGTAAAGCCCGGGCACGGTTTCCAGATTGTGGTTAAACACATCGGGCTTGGCCGCCACCACGGTTTCCAGCGCATCCGGCCCGCATTTCAGGAAATCCGGCGTTAGCACCTCGATGGTGGATTTGGGCGAGCGATGGCGGATGGCGCGGATGGTTTGCGCAATATGCCCGGCCCCGCCATCGGCCAGATCATCGCGATCGACGCTGGTGATCACCACATGGTTCAGCCCCAGCTTTTCCACAGCATCCGCCACGCGCCCTGGTTCAAACACATCGAGCTTGTCGGGCCGCCCCGTGGCGATATTGCAAAACGAGCAGCCACGGGTGCAAATATCGCCCATGATCATCATCGTGGCATGGCCCTGCGCCCAGCATTCGCCGACATTGGGGCAGCCCGCTTCGGCGCAAACCGTGGTCAGGTCATTGTCTTGCAACAGTTTTTTGGTGTCTCGATAACCCTGCGAGGTGGGGGCCTTTACCCGGATCCAGCCTGGCTTGCGCAAAATCGGTGTATCGGGCTTATGGGCCTTTTCGGGGTGGCGCTGGGATTTATCGGACAGATCACGAGACATAGCGACTCCTTGGGATTTTGAATTCAAACCACTTGGTTTCGGAAGTATCGCAATTGGCGTGGAGTGTCAGCCATAAAGTGCAGGGATGTATGTATTGCATTTTTCAAAATGCTACGGCATAGGAAGAAAGACCATATAGCTACTGGAGCCATCCATGCCCACCTCCCCGACCGCGCTTGCTATCCATAAAAGCACCGAACACAAAATCGGAAAGCTTCAGGAATTCATGAAGCAGATCGTTTTTGGCGGCAATGACGGCATCGTCACCACCTTTGCTATTGTTGCCGGTTTTGCCGGTGCGGGTATGGAGGGAACGGCCCAGATCGGTGCCATTGCGGTGTTGCTGTTTGGTGTGGCCAACCTGCTGGCCGATGCCACAGCTATGGGGTTGGGGGAGTTCCTTTCCGCCCGCTCCGAGCAGGATGTCTATAATGCCACCCGTGCCAAAGAGCTACACGAAATCCATAATAATATAGAGATGGAACGGGCGGAAATGTTCGAGATATTGGCGGATCATGGCATGGAGGAAGAAGATGCCAGACAGATGATCGCGGTTTTTGAGCGCAACCCGGAATTTATGGCGGATTTCATGATGCAATACGAGATCGGCATGGCCGACCCGTCTGATGAAAGCCCGGCCATGAATGGCTTGATGACGTTTCTGTCTTTCATTGTGTTTGGCGCGGTGCCACTGATTCCGTATTTTTTGCGCGAGCCGGATAAAACCACCTTTTATCTTTCGGTTTTTGCCACGTTTTCTGCGCTGGTAGCACTGGGGCTATTGCGCTGGAAAGCCACGAATGAAACCGTCTTTCGCTGTGTCGGCGAGACGGTGATGGTTGGCGGTATTTGTGCGGTTGTGGCTTTTGGCGTAGGCCTGGTTTTCGCCTGATCCGGAGAGCCAAGAGCGGCTCCATGACAACTCGCAACTTTGCGCCAGCTTTTGCTGGCGCATATTTCGAATATTCAGACCCCTAGAAATGGATCGCGCGGCCATAGGCATCCAGCACGCTTTCATGCATGGATTCGCTTAAGGTCGGGTGTGGAAAAACCGTGTGCATCAGGTCTTCCTCGGTGGTTTCCAGCTGCCGCCCGATCACATAGCCCTGAATAAGCTCGGTCACTTCCGCGCCCACCATATGCGCGCCCAGCAGCTCTCCGGTTTTGGCATCGAATATGGTTTTTA